>NZ_DATMGA010000067.1:0-105164 GCF_035555955.1 Eoetvoesiella sp.
CAGCGCGTTCCCATGAGCCGCCTGCGCGCCCGCGTGGCCGAGCGCCTGCTGCAGTCGCAGTCCGAGAACGCCATTCTCACCACCTTCAACGAAGTCAGCATGCAGGGCATCATGGATCTGCGCGCCCGCTACAAAGACAAATTCGAGAAAGAGCACGGCGTCAAGCTGGGCTTCACCTCGTTCTTCGTCAAGGCGGCCGTGGCTGCCCTCAAGAAGTATCCGGTGGTCAACGCCTCGGTCGATGGCAAAGACATCATCTACCACGGCTATTTCGACATCGGTATCGCCGTGGGCAGCCCGCGCGGCCTGGTGGTGCCCATTTTGCGCAATGCCGACCAGCTCTCCATCGCCGAAATCGAAAAGCAGATCGCCGACTTCGGCGCCCGCGCCCGCGACGGCAAGCTGAGCCTGGACGAACTCACCGGCGGCACGTTCTCCATTTCCAACGGCGGCGTTTTCGGCTCCATGCTGTCCACGCCCATCATCAACCCCCCGCAATCCGCCATTCTGGGCATTCATGCCACGAAGGAGCGCGCTGTGGTCGAGAATGGCCAGATCGTCATCCGTCCCATGAACTATCTGGCCCTGTCGTACGACCACCGCATCATCGACGGCCGCGAAGCCGTCCTGGCGCTGGTTGCCATGAAAGAGGCGCTTGAAGATCCCCAGCGCCTGCTGCTCGATCTCTGATCCCGCAGGCATCGACCAGGAACCGGGCCCCGGAAATCGTACCGAAGCATTCGCGTACCGTTTGCCGGGGCCTTTCATTCAGGCGTCGTCCAGGCCGGCATTGCCGGTCTTGTTCCGATGGCGCCTGCCTTGTTGCAGGGCGTGCGCCTCTCGTGCCGTCGCCCCAATTATTTATATCGAGTGAATACTATGGCTAAACAATTCGACGTAGTCGTCATTGGCGCGGGGCCCGGAGGGTACATCGCCGCGATCCGCGCAGCGCAGCTGGGCATGTCGGTAGCGTGCATCGATGCCTGGAGCACCGCCGACGGCAAGCCGGCGCCCGGGGGCACCTGCACCAATGTGGGCTGCATTCCTTCCAAGGCGCTGCTGCAGTCGTCCGAGCACTACGAACAGGTCAATCATCATTTCTCCGAGCACGGCATCGAAGTCAAGGGCGTGAGCCTCAAGCTCGACAAGCTGGTGGGCCGCAAGAACGCCGTCGTCAAGCAGAACAACGAAGGCATCCTGTATTTGTTCAAGAAGAACAAGGTCACCTTCTTCCACGGCAAGGGCTCGTTCGCCGCCTACGTGGACGGCGGCTGGAACATCAAGGTTGCCGGCGCGTCCGAGGAAGACCTGGTCGCCAAGCACGTCATCGTGGCGACGGGCTCGTCGCCGCGCGCGTTGCCGGGCCTGCCGTTCGACGAAAAGAAAATCCTGTCCAACGACGGCGCCCTGAGCCTGCCGTCCGTGCCCAAGACCCTGGGCGTCATCGGCGCCGGCGTCATCGGCCTGGAGCTTGGCAGCGTATGGCGCCGCCTGGGCGCGGAAGTCACCGTGCTGGAAGCCATGCCCGATTTCCTGGCCGTGGCCGACCAGCAGGTCGCCAAGGAAGCGCTCAAGGTTCTGACCAAGCAGGGCCTCAAGATCAGCACCGGCGTCAAGATCGGCGAAGTCAAGGCGACCGCCAAGTCGGTCACCGTGCCTTACACCGACGCCTCCGGCGCCGAGCAGTCGCTCACCGTCGACAGCCTCATCGTTTCCATTGGCCGCGTGCCCCACACCGAGGGCCTGGGCGTTGAAACCGTGGGCCTGAAGCTCGACGAGCGCGGCTTCATCGTGGTCGACGACGATTGCAAGACCAACCTGCCCAACGTATGGGCTGTGGGCGACGTGGTGCGCGGCCCCATGCTGGCGCACAAGGCCGAAGAAGAAGGCGTGGCGGTGGCCGAGCGCATTGCCGGGCAGCATGGCCACGTCAATTTCGCCACCATCCCGAGCGTCATCTACACTTCGCCCGAAATCGCCTGGGTCGGCCGGAACGAGCAGCAGCTCAAGACGGCCGGCGTGGACTACAAGGCGGGCAGCTTCCCCTTCCTGGCCAACGGCCGAGCACGGGCGCTGGGGGACACAACGGGCTTCGTCAAGATCCTGGCCGACGCCAAGACCGACGAGGTCCTGGGCGTGCACATCATCGGGCCCATGGCCTCCGAGCTGATCTCCGAGGCGGTCACGATCATGGAATTCCGCGGCGCGGCCGAGGACATTGCGCGGATCTGCCATGCTCATCCCACGCTGTCCGAAGCCGTGAAAGAAGCGGCCCTGGCTGTCGACAAACGCACCTTGAATTTCTGATGGACAGCCTGAATACCGCAGTGTGTTCGGGCGTTACAGGTGTATAGTCTTTGCAAGCCAGAAAGGGGCGGGCGCAAGCCCCCCCTTTTTTCATTCACGACAAGTCCGGGTTTATGAACGTTAGCGAGTATTACCAGCAGGCCCTGCAAGAGCGCGGCTACCAGGCCGATTCGGCGCAATTGGCGGCCATAGGCCGCTTGCAGCGATATTACGACGATTGGGTCGAGTACAAGCAGGCCCGTTCGACGACGTTGCGCAAATTGTTCCGTCGGCCCGACATTCCCCGCGGCGTTTACATGTGGGGCGGGGTGGGGCGCGGCAAAAGCTTCCTGATGGACGCGTTTTACGTGACCGTCCCGGTCAAGCGCAAGACCCGGCTGCATTTCCATGAGTTCATGCGCGGCGTGCATCACGAACTCGACGAGGTCAAGGGCATGGCCGATCCGCTCGACGAGGTGGCCAGGCGCATCGCCAAGCGCTATCGGCTGATCTGCTTCGACGAGTTCCATGTCTCGGACATCGCCGACGCCATGATTCTGTATCGTCTGCTGTTCAAGCTGTTCGAACTGGGAACGTCGTTCGTCATGACGTCCAATTACGAACCTTCCACGCTGTATCCCGACGGCCTGCACCGCGACCGCATCCTGCCGGCGATCAAGCTCATATACGAGCGCATGGACGTGCTCAACGTCGATACCGGCACCGACTACCGGCGCCGCACGCTGCAGTCCGTGCGCGTCTACCTGTCGCCGATCAACGAGTCCACCGATGTCGAGCTGCGCGGCATTTTCGAGCGCCTGTCCGACACCGCGGCCCAGAAGCCGGTGCTGACGGTCGAACATCGCGAGCTTCGCGCCATTGCGCTGGCCGGCAGTATCGTATGGTTCGACTTCGCCACGCTTTGCGCGGGCCCGCGGTCGCAAAACGACTACCTCGAGCTGGCCAACCGCTTCCAGACGGTCATTGTCTCGGGCGTGCCGCGCATGGAAGCGCGCCATGCCTCCGAAGCCAGGCGCTTCACCTGGCTGGTCGACGTGTTCTACGATCATCGCGTCAAGCTGATCATGTCGGCCGAGTGCGACGTCGAAGAGTTATATACTCAAGGGCCTATGGCCAACGAGTTCCAGCGCACCGTATCGCGCATCATGGAAATGCAGTCGCGCGAATACCTTGAATCCGAGCGCCGCGCAGCTGTAACGCTGTGAAGGCTCGGCCGGTTTCGTCCGCCCCCGTCTTGGCGGCTTCCATCATTTGCACTCAGAATCTATGACTACCCGCGTATTAACAGGCATTACCACTTCCGGCACACCGCATCTGGGCAACTATGCCGGAGCCATCCGGCCCTCCATCCAGGCCAGTGTGCAGCCAGGAGTCGACGCTTTCTATTTCATGGCCGACTACCATGCGCTCATCAAGTGCGACGATCCGCAGCGCATTGCGCGGTCGCGGCTGGAAATCGCCGCCACCTGGCTGGCGGCGGGCCTGGACGCCGACAAGGTGACGTTCTACCGGCAGTCCGATATTCCCGAGATCCCCGAATTGTGCTGGATGCTTACCTGCGTTACGGCCAAGGGCTTGATGAACCGCGCGCACGCCTACAAGGCCTCGGTCGACCAGAATGTCGCCCGGCAGGCCGAGCCGGACGACGGCATCACCATGGGGCTGTTCTCGTACCCCATTCTCATGGCGGCCGACATCCTTATGTTCAATGCGCACAAAGTGCCGGTGGGCCGCGACCAGATCCAGCACTTGGAAATGGCGCGCGACATTGCACAGCGCTTCAATTATCTGTATGGCGGCGGCAAGGACTTCTTCGTGATGCCCGAGGCGCAGATCGATGACGACGTGGCAACGCTGCCTGGCCTGGACGGGCGCAAGATGTCCAAGAGCTACGACAACACCATTCCCTTGTTCGAGGGCGGGGCCAAGGCCATGCGGGCCGCGGTGGCGCGCATCGTGACCGATTCACGCGAGCCCGGCGAGCCCAAGGACGCCGAGGGGTCGCATCTGTATACCTTGTATCGCGCGTTCGCCACGCATGAAGAATCCGGGCAGTTCCGCCGCGAGCTCGAAGAGGGCATGGGCTGGGGCGATGCCAAGGTGCGCCTGTGCGACCGCATTGAGCAAGAGCTGGCGCCCATGCGCGAGCGCTATGCCCAGCTCATCGCCGCGCCGCAGCGCATCGAAGACATCCTGCAGGCCGGCGCGGCCAAGGCGCGCCGGCTTTCGGCGCCGTTCATCGCACAGTTGCGCGAGGCGGTCGGCCTGCGCCAGACCGCGGCGCCCGTGTCCAAGCCGGCCAAGTCCAAGGCCGGGAAAAGAGCGCGTTTCGCCAGCTTTCGCGACGAGGCGGGCATGTTCCGCTTCCGTTTCGTGGGCGAGGACGGCGCCGAGCTGTTCCTGTCCGAAGGGTTCGAGAATCCCAAGGCGGCGGGGGATGCCGTCAAGCGGTTGCAGGCCGAAGGCCTGGATGGCTTTGTCGTCCGGCAGGACGGCCAGGCGTCGATTTGCGTGGACGGCGTGCTGATATGCCGTCTTGATGCGGACGCTCTGGAGCGGGTGCGCCAGGCCATCGCCGGCATGGCCGAAGAGGCTTAGTGGCGCCCCGTATGTCGGCTTTGAAGAGGCGAGCCGGCCGGTGGCCAATGTGAGCTAGCCGGAGCCTAGACGTTTCGGCGGGCTTGTATTCTTGTGGGTCATGAACAGGCCGGTGCATTGCGCGCCGGCCTTGTTTGTTTCTATTGGCAGGGTTCGGCTTCCAGCCCCAGCTCTTTGCACAGGGCCAGGAATTGGCCTGCTTTGTCCCGGTATATGAGCACGGTCTGGAAATCGTGGCTGTAGCTTTGTCCGAAATGGATCAGGCAGTATTTGGGGTGGTGGGCCAGCAGTTGCGCTTCCAGCCATTGGAAGTAGTCGGAGACGGTTTCGAAATTGTTGTCGTCGTAGGGGTAGTCGGGAAGCTCGGGGCTTTCGAACGCCGCGATGATTTGCTCATGAAGCTCGTCCACGGTGTCGGCGACGGCAAAGAAATCCTCCAGCTCGACGAAGATGATGAAGGCGGTAACGCCTTTTGGATCGTACTGCGCGACCTGGGCGGCGTCTTTGCCGTAATTGGACGACAGGATTTCAGCCGGGGCCTTCCGGGCCTGTAGGCACAGGTTTACGATTCGGGTGGTTTCGTGTTCGTCCAGGTCGCCGCAGCTCAGCGTATCGAGCACGCTGGCCAGCTTGAGTTCCAGGTCGGGAGAGGTGTCGGGCATGATGGCTATTTGTTGAGTTTGGCGAAGGCGGCTGCCATGGCGCCCATGCCGCTGTCGGGAGCCTGCCGGTTGGGCGTTCTGCCGGCGCCGGCGGATTTGCCGCCGCCCTGGCCGCGCCGCAGGGCGGGGCCGTCGTCGTTCAGGCGCATGGTCAGGCCGACGCGCTTGCGGGCGACGTCGACTTCCTGGACCTTGACCTTGACGGTTTGCCCGACCCGGACGACGTCGCGCGGATCCTTGACGAATTTGTCGGCCAGGGCCGAAATATGCACCAGGCCGTCCTGGTGCACGCCGATGTCGACAAAAGCCCCGAAGTTCGCCACATTGGTGATGACGCCCTCAAGAATCATGCCCTCATGCAGGTCGTTGAGCGAATTGACGCCTTCCTTGAAGGTTGCCGTCTTGAATTCGGGCCGCGGATCGCGGCCGGGCTTTTCGAGCTCGGAAAAAATGTCCTTGACGGTGGGCAGCCCGAAGCGCTCGTCGGTGAAATCCGCCGGCGACACCCCTTTCAGCGCGCCTTGCTGGCCCATGATCTGGCTCGCCTCGGCGTTGATCTTGGCCAGGATGCGCTCGACCACGGGATAGGCTTCGGGGTGAACGGACGAGGCGTCCAGGGGATTGTCGCCGTTGGCGATGCGCAGAAAGCCTGCCGCCTGTTCGAATGCCTTGTCGCCGAAGCGCGCCACCTTGAGCAGGGTCTTGCGGTTGGGGAAGGCGCCGTTCTCGTCGCGCCAGGCGACGATGTTCTTGGCGAGCGAGGCGTTCAGCCCCGAAACCCGGCTGAGCAGCGGCGCCGAGGCGGTATTGACGTCCACGCCCACGGCATTGACGCAGTCCTCGATGACGGCGTCGAGCGAACGGGCCAGTTCGCGCTGGTTGACGTCGTGCTGGTACTGGCCCACGCCGATGGCCTTGGGCTCGATCTTGACGAGTTCGGCCAGGGGGTCCTGCAGACGCCGTGCAATGGACACCGCGCCCCGCAGGCTCACGTCCATATCGGGGAATTCCTGGGCCGCCAGCTCCGAGGCGGAATAGACCGAGGCACCGGCTTCCGAGACTACGACACGTGTCAGGGCCAGCTCGGGGAAGGCCTGCAGCAGGTCGCCGACCAGCTTCTCGGTTTCGCGCGAGGCCGTGCCGTTGCCGATGGCGGCCAGTTGGACCTTGTGGCGGACCGCCAGGGCGGCCAGTGTCCGGATGGAGCCCTCGCGGTCGCGGCGGGGTTCGAAGGGATAGATGGTGGCGGTGTCCAGTACCTTGCCGGTGGCGTCGATGACGGCTACCTTGACGCCGGTGCGGATGCCCGGATCCAGGCCCATGACCGCCTTGGGGCCGGCGGGGGCCGCCAGCAGCAGGTCTTTGAGATTGGCCGCGAAGACGCGGATGGCTTCTTGCTCTGCCTCGTCCCGCAGGCGGCCGATGAGCTCGGTTTCGAAAGCCGTGATCAGCTTGACGCGCCAGGTCCAGCGACAGACTTCGCCCAGCCAGCGTCCGCGCGCGGGAGCGTCGAGCGAGAAGTCGGCGCCGACTTTCAGCGATTGCGCGATGCGGGCGACGCAGGGGTGGGGCGTTTGCGCCTCGAGTTCGGCCTTCAGGCCCAGGCGCAGATCGAGCGCGCCTTGCTGGCGGCCGCGCAGCAACGCCAGCACGCGATGCGAGGGCAGGGTGCGCAAGGGCTCCTGGAAGTCGAACCAGTCGCGGAAGTTGTCGCCGTCGTTCTCTTTGCCTTCCACCACTTTCGAGTACAACAGGCCGGTGTTCCAGAGGTGGTCGCGCAACTCCGCCAGCAAGTCGGCGTTTTCGGCATAACGTTCGGCCAGGATGTCGCGGGCACCATCCAGGGCGGCCTTGGCGTCGTTGATCGAGGCTTCGGCGTTGAGATAGCCTTGCGCCAGCTCGGCGGGATCGCAGGAGGCGTCGGCCAGTATGGCGTCGGCCAGCGGCTCCAGCCCAGCCTCGCGGGCGATCTGCGCGCGCGTGCGGCGCTTGGGCTTGTAGGGGGCGTAGAGATCTTCGAGGCGCTGCTTGGTGTCGGCCGCCTCGAGTTCTTTTTGCAGCTCGGGCGTGAGCTTGCCCAATTGGGTGACGGATTCCAGGATGGCGGCGCGCCGGCCTTCGAGTTCGCGCACATACAGCAGACGTACTTCCAGGTTGCGCAGCACGGTGTCGTCCAGCCCGCCGGTGGCTTCCTTGCGGTAGCGGGCGATGAAGGGCACGGTGGCCCCGCCGTCAAGCAGTTCGACGGCTGCGGCGACCTGGGTGGCGCGGACCCCCAGTTCGTTGGAAAGCAGGACGAGGATGCGGGCGGGGTCGCCGCCCTGGGTGGACGGAGACTGGGTCTGGACTGCGGAAGTGGTCATGGATCGATCAGGAAAAACGTCATTCAAGCGGGGCATTTTGCCACAAGCCGGGCCCAAGCATGCAGGCGGGGGGGTATCATTTACCCTTGATCCTCTATTATGACGACGTCATCGCCCGGATGCTGTTTCAAGAACTTTCCGATATTTTCTCGCCCAATGGCCCGATTGCTTCGGCCGTGCCCGATTTCCGGCCAAGGCCGGCGCAGCTCGAGCTTGCGCAGGCCATAGAAAAAGCGGTTCAGGAGCGTCAGGTTCTGGTGGCCGAGGCGGGCACGGGCACGGGCAAGACCTGGGCCTACTTGGTGCCCGCATTCTTGTGCGGGGGCAAGGTCCTGGTGTCCACGGGAACCCGCACGCTGCAGGATCAACTGTTCCGGCGCGACCTGCCGCGCTTGCGCGCCGCGCTGGCCCTGCCGATCACGGTGGCGCTGCTCAAGGGCCGGGGCAATTACGTGTGCCACTATCATCTCGAACGCCTGGCGGGCGACGACCGCGCGCTCAAGTCCCGCGCCGAAATCGGCCAGCTGCGCCATATACAGGTCTTTGCCCAGCAGTCCAAGACCGGTGACCGCGCCGATCTGGTCCAGGTTCCCGAGGACGCCGACATCTGGAACCGGGTGACCTCCACGCGCGAGAACTGCCTGGGCCAGGAGTGTCCCCACGTGCGCGACTGTTTTGTGCTGAAGGCCAGGCGCTATGCCCAGGATGCCGACCTGGTCGTCGTCAACCATGCCTTGTTCATGGCCGACCTGGCCCTGCGCGAGGACGGCATTACCGACCTGCTGCCGGCGGCCGACGTGGTGGTGTTCGACGAAGCGCACCAACTGCCCGATATCGCCACGCGCTTTCTGGGCACCAGCGTATCGTCCCACCAGCTTCTGGACCTGGCCCGCCAGGTCGAGGCCGCCGGGCTGGCCCATGCCCGCGAGTCCACAAACTGGAGCGAGGCGGGCAAGAAAATCGAGCATGCGGCGCGCGAGCTCCGGCTGGCGGCCGGCGCCATCGACAAGCTGCCGGGACGCAAGGCCATCTACGACGCCATTCCCAATGCCGAGCAGTTCGACAAGGCCCTGGAAGACCTGCTGCAGGTGCTGGATCGCAGTACACAGCTTTTGCACGTGGTGTCGGAAAAGCACCCCGACCTGGGCGCCGCGCATAAAACCTGCCTGGATCTGCGCGCCAAGCTTTTTCAATGGAGCCAGCCCGACAGGCAGGGGCGCAACGCGTTGGCGCCGGCGGATGCGGCGGCACGGGACGAAGCTGACGGATCCATCGCCATTGCGCCGGTCCCGTCGGCCTCGCTGGCCGTGCGCTGGGTAGAGCAAAGCCTGCATCACATGCGCCTGCACAGCGCGCCTTTGTCGGTGGCGCAGATTTTCTCGCGCTATCGCCGCGACGACCAGGCCTGGATATTCACTTCGGCCACCTTGTCGGTGGGCGGCAATTTCGGGCATTTCCAGAAGCAGCTTGGCTTGTGGGACGCCACGACGCTGCGCTGGGAGTCGCCTTTCGACTACGCGCAGCAGGGGGTCCTGTTCGTCCCGAAAAACCTGCCCTTGCCCAACGACGGCTTGTTCAACGAAAAATTCGTGGCGGCGCTGTGGCCGCTCGTCGAAGCCTCCTCGGGCGGGGTTCTGGTGCTATGCACGACGCTGCGCTCCGTGGAGCGCATTGCCGAGCTTCTGCAGGACGAGCTGGACTCCGCGGGCAGCGACCGCGTATTGCTGCGCCAGGGCGAAAGCTCGCGGCGCGTGCTGCTCGAGCGCTTCCGTGCTGAAAAGAACGCAGTGCTGGTAGGCAGCGCCAGCTTCTGGGAAGGTATCGACGTGCCGGGCGATGCCCTGACCCTGGTGGCCATCGACAAGCTGCCGTTCGCGCCTCCCGACGATCCCGTGCTCGAGGCGCGGCTGAAGCTGTGCCGCAACGAAGGGGGAAACCCGTTCATGGAATATCAGGTGCCCGAAGCCGCCATTGCCCTGAAGCAGGGCGCGGGCAGGCTGATACGTTCGGAAAGGGATTGGGGGGTGCTGATGGTGGGCGACAGCCGCATCGTCGACAAACCCTATGGAAAGCTGCTGTGGCGCGGCCTGCCGCCTTTCGCACGCACGCGCGACGTTGCGCAGGTGCTGGGGTTCTTCAATAGAAAACAGGCGCCCGGAGCGCCTGTGGAAGATGCCGAAGAAACCATGCCCTCGGCGTAATCGCCGATGAATTCCCGCCCGATCCTTGGGCTTTACGGCCTGTAGCTCGGGCTTCTCGCAGCGGAAACCTTTATAGCCAGTTCATCGGGTTCCAGGCGCTTTTGGGTTCGTTCAGTCCCTGCTTGTAGTATTTGCTGTTCGGGAAGTTCTTGTCCAGAACGCGCTTGGCGTCGTCCCGCAGCTCGGGCATGTTCAGCTTGTCGTACGACATGTACATGATGTACAGGGCTTTTTCGGCGGCGGGCACGCCCTGGAAGTCGGTGATGACCGTTTGTGCGCGGTTGATCGCGGCCAGGTAGGCGTGCCGTTCGTAATAGTATTGGGCGACGTGCACTTCGTTGTCGGCCAGCGTGCTGACCAGCCAGGCCACCCGCTTTTTCGCGTCGTCGGTATAGCGGCTGTCGGGGTAGCGCTTGATGAGCTCGTTGAAGGCTTCGTACGATTCGCGCAGCCCTTTGGGATCGCGCTCGCTGGGATCCTGGCGGGTGATTTTGGTGAATGCGGCGCTGGGGGGCGTGAAGGTGATCAGCCCCTTCAGGTACAGCATGTAATCGGTGCCCTCGTGGTTGGGGTATTGCTGCTGGAAGCGGTCGATGGCCGCCAGGGCCTGTTCCGGCTCGTCGTCACGCCAATTTACGTAGGCAAGCTCGATGAGCGCCTGCTGGGCGTAGCCGCCGAAGGGGTAGCGCGACTCCAGCGCTTCAAGGTGGGTGCGGGCTTCTTTCCAGTTGCCGTCGCTGACTTCGGAGTGCGCTTCTTTGTACAGCCGTTCGGCGCTCCAGCCGGCGGTTTTGTCGACGTCTCCCTTGAAGGCGCCGCAGCCGGCAAGGACAATGGCCGCAAGCAGGAAGACTGCCGGGCGGATAAGCCTGTTAAGGCGGTTGGTGCCGAGGGTGTTGAGGTTTGGGCGAGTCACAAAAGCGTCCTTGGTGTTAGCATTGCAGGCTGATTATATGATTAGTCGCCATGCCTGACACAGATATTGCCAAAGAAAGTTCAAACTCCGCTCAGCCCCTGGAGTTCGAGCTGCCGTTCAAGACCCGGCCCGAGCGTCTGGACAAGGTTCTGGCGCGGCTGATCCCCGAACATTCCCGCAGCCGTCTCCAGGCATGGATAGAAGGCGGGCATGTGCAGGTAAACGGCCAGGCCGCGCGTGTGCGGCAAATGGTCAATCCGGGCGACAAGCTTACCGTCTGGGAACAATTGCCGCCCGAGTCGCAGGCGTTCTCGCCCGAGCCGGTGCCGTTCGGCGTTGTGGCGCAGAGTCCGGACTGGATCGTGGTGAACAAGCCCGCCGGGCTGGTGACGCATCCGGGCGCCGGCAACTGGAGCGGCACCTTGCTGAATGGCCTGCTGTACCGGTTTCCCGAGCTGAAAACGGTGGCGCGCGCCGGCATCGTGCATCGCCTGGACAAAGACACTTCGGGCCTGCTGGTGGTGGCCCGCCACGAAAAAGCGCAAACTCACTTGATTCGCCAGTTGCAGGACAGAACCGTGAGCCGCGAGTACGTCGCGCTGGCGCATGGCAATATCGTCCGGGCGGGCACGGTGGACCAGGCCATCGGGCGCGATCCGCGGGTGCCCGTGCGCATGACGGTCGATCATCCCATTGCGCCCAAGCAGGCCATTACGCACTACGAGCCGCTGCGGATCGGCGAAACCACCGAAGGCCTGCTGGTGACCGAAGTCGTATGCCGCCTGGAAACCGGCCGCACGCACCAGATTCGCGTGCATCTGGCCAGCCTGCGCCATCCGCTGGTCGCCGACATGCTGTACGGAGGCAAGCAAGCCGGTGGCGCCACG
The DNA here is from genome assembly GCF_035555955.1 of Eoetvoesiella sp. Lineage (NCBI taxonomy): Bacteria > Pseudomonadati > Pseudomonadota > Betaproteobacteria > Burkholderiales > Alcaligenaceae > Eoetvoesiella > Eoetvoesiella sp. The sequence goes on from NZ_DATMGA010000067.1 coordinate 11,935, forward strand.
CGCCAGTTGCTGCACGCGCGCGCCCTGCGTTTCGACGATTTTTCCACCGGGCGGCGCGTGGAGTTCCAGGCGCCCCTGGCCGACGATTTTCTCGAAGTGCTGCAAGGCATTGCGTGGCAGGCATGACTACGGACACGAGCATGGGCGAAGAAAACCTGGGATGCGTTACCGGCGGACCCTGGAGCGGGGTGCGCTATTTCTGCACGACGCGGCGGGGCGGCGTCAGCACAGGGGCGCGCGCTTCCCTGAACCTTGGCCGTCACGTCGGCGATGACGCCTTGCTGGTCGACGAGAACCGGCGCCGGCTGGCCCGTCGCCTGCCGGCCGCGCCGCTCTGGCTCGACCAGGTTCACGGAACGCAGGTCTTCGACGCGGACGCCGCCGGGGGTGAGGCTGGGGCTGCCGCCGGGCTGCCGCGGGCCGATGCCGCGGTCACGACGAGCGCCGGCCGGGTGCTGGCGATCATGACGGCCGATTGCCTGCCCGTGGTCATAGCCGATTTGGACGGCGCCGCGCTGGGTGTGGCGCATGCCGGCTGGCGCGGCCTGGCCGGCGGTGTGCTGGAAAATACCTTGGACAGCCTGCGTGCCAGGCATCCGGGGGCCTCGGCCTGGCGAGCCTGGATAGGCCCGGGCATCAGCCAGCCCCACTTCGAGGTCGGCGGCGAGGTGCGCGAGGCTTTTGTCGCCCAGGATCCGGATTGGACGGCTTTTTTTGCCGAGGGCGCCCGGCCGGGCAAGTGGCAGGCCGATTTGCCGGGCTTGGCCCGGGCGCGGCTGCTCAAGGCGGGCGTTCAGCAGGTGCAGGCCAGCGGCCATTGCACCTATGCCGAGTCCGACATGTTCTATTCGTATCGGCGCGATCCCGATGGGGGGCGCATGGCGACGGTCGCGTGGCTGGGGCCCGCCGGCGCACATCACGGCAGTCGCGTTTAGGCCGGAGCCGGCGGAACGCAAGGCGGCGCTTGCCGCGACAAGGCCGGATGCCTTGCGGGGATGGACAACACCGCGATATTCCATTCGTCCAGAGAGCTTACCCTGATTGACATTGCCGCAAATGATCAGCACCATGGCTTAAAAGTAGGTTTAAAGGCATAGGGTTCGATATGACTGCTCCATATCCAGTGCAATGGCCCTTTCCTGGCGGGGTTGCCCCCGACAAGCTTGCCGAAATCCAGGCCGAGTTTTCCCGGGAATGGGCACGTATTACAGAGCAGGCGCGACAAGGCGCGCTTCAGGCGCCGGCCGATCGTCGCTTCAGTTCTCCCGAATGGGCGGCAAGGCCCGATCATTTGCTTACCGCGCATGCGTATCTGCTTTCAAGCCGGGCCATGCAGCAAATGGTCGATGCCGCCCAGGTGCCCGAGCCGCTGCGGCGGCGCCTGCGGTTCTCCGTCATGCAGTGGGTCGAGGCCGTGTCTCCGGCCAATTTCCTGGCCACCAACCCCGAAGTCCAGAAGCTCGTGGCCGACAGCAACGGGGTTTCACTGGCGCATGGGCTGAACAATCTTCTTGGCGACCTGCAAAAGGGCCGCATGTCGCAAACCGACGAATCCCGGTTCGCGGTGGGCGGGAACGTGGCGGTTACCCAGGGGGCGGTGGTGTTCGAGAACCGCCTCATGCAGGTCATACAGTATGCCCCGGCAGCAGCGCGAACCTACAAGACGCCGCTGCTCATCGTGCCGCCCTGCATCAATAAATTCTATATCCTCGATCTGCAGCCCGAGAGCTCGCTGGTGCGCTATGCGCTCGAGCAGGGCTTCAATGTGTTTCTGGTTTCGTGGCGCAATCCGCTTGCTTCCGACGACGACGGCATCGATGCGGCCACCTGGGACGACTACCTGCAGGAAGGCGTGCTGGCCGCCACCCGGGTCGTGCAGGACGTCTCCGGCCAGGACCGCATCAACGCGCTGGGCTTCTGCGTGGGCGGCACCTTGCTGGCGTCGGCCCTGGCCCTGGCTCATGCGCAGGGCAGCCACCCGGTCCAGTCGCTTACCCTGCTTACCACCTTGCTCGACTTCAACGACACAGGCGTTCTCGATGTCTTCGTCGACGAAGCGCACGCGCAAACGCGCGAACGGCAGCTAGGGCAGGGCGGCCTGATGTCCGCGCGCGAGCTTGGCACCACGTTTTCGTTTTTGCGGCCCAGCGAACTGGTCTGGAACTATGTGGTCGGCAATTATTTGAAAGGCGAATCTCCTCCCGCCTTCGACCTCCTGTTCTGGAATTCCGACGGCACCAATCTGCCAGGGCCTTTCTTTGCCTGGTATTTCCGCAATACTTATCTTGAAAACAACTTGAAAGAACCGGGCCGCGTAAAAATAAGCGGGCACCCCATCGACCTCACCAGCCTTTCCATGCCGGCCTATGTCTACGGCTCGCGCGATGACCACATCGTGCCCTGGCACGCGGCCTATGCGTCCACGGCCATCCTGCGCGGGCCTACGCGCTTCGTCCTCGGGGCTTCGGGGCATATCGCGGGGGTCATCAATCCGCCATCCAAAAACCGGCGCCACTATTGGGCCGAGTCCCAGGGCGCGGCTGCCCAGCCGCTGCCGGGCGATCCCGAAGCCTGGTTCGAGCAGGCCGAGCGGCAGGCGGGCAGTTGGTGGCCCGACTGGGCCGCGTGGCTGGCCGGGCATTCCGGCGCGCTCGGCCGCCCTCCGGCCAGGCTGGGCAACAAACGTCACGCACCCATCGAAGAGGCGCCCGGCCGATACGTGAAGGTGCGCGCAGTATAGGCGGGGAGGGTTTCGTGCCCCGCCGCGCAACAGTAGTACCAAAGTAGCAACCCAGTCGAGGAGAAGAAGATGAGTGGCAAACTAGCTTATGTGACAGGTGGAATGGGTGGTATCGGAACGGCGATCTGCCAGCGGCTGGCCAAAGACGGATTCACGGTTGTAGCGGGTTGCGGGCCCAGCCGGGATTTTCAGCAATGGCTGGACGAGCAGGCGGCGCTGGGCTACAAGTTCCATGCGTCGGTAGGTAATGTATCCGATTGGGAATCCACGGCCCGCGCATTCGAGAAGGTCGTCAAGGAATTGGGGCCGGTCGATGTCCTGGTCAACAACGCGGGCATTACCCGGGATGGCGTTTTTCGCAAAATGTCGCTGGACGATTGGCGGGCCGTCATCGATACCAATCTGAACAGTCTGTTCAACGTCACCAAGCAGGTCATCGAAGGCATGGTCGACCGGCAATGGGGGCGCATCATCAACATCAGCTCCGTCAACGGCCAGAAAGGGCAGTTCGGGCAAACCAACTATTCCACGGCGAAGGCCGGGATCCACGGGTTCACGATGGCGCTGGCCCAGGAAGTCGCCAGCAAGGGCGTCACGGTCAACACGATTTCCCCGGGATACATCGGCACCGACATGGTGCGCGCCATCCGGCCCGACGTGCTCGAAAAAATCGTGGCCACCATACCGGTGAAGCGCCTTGGCACGCCCGAGGAAATCGGCGGCATGGTCGCCTGGCTGTCGTCGGACGACGCGGGTTTTGCGACCGGCGCCGATTTTTCCCTGAATGGCGGTTTGCACATGGGGTAGGCAAAAAGCGCCCCCTTTTTTGCCGTCTGGCCGCCCCAAGGCAAGAAGCTCCCCCTCGGGGGGGGGGGCAGCAAGCCGCGTCAGCGGTGCAGCGTGGGGGGCTTTTTTAGGGGGCGCGTTTTGCAATTCTTTTTCAGCGTGCTTATAGTCTTACAGTAAGCTACTGAATAATTCCAGCTTTCTTCGTGACAGGACACTGGAGGGTACGCGGGCATATCGCCCCTTTCGTTTTTTTACGCACTTGGTTGAACTCATGACGCAAGAACCATCCTCGGCAACAGACCGGCTGATAAAAAAATACCCCAACCGTCGTTTGTACGACACCAAGACCAGCGCCTACATCACGCTGGCCGACGTCAAGCAACTGGTGCTCGATAACGAAGCTTTCCAGGTCGTCGACGCGAAATCCGGCGAGAACCTGACCCGCAGCATACTTCTGCAGATCATCCTCGAAGAGGAAAGCGGCGGCGTTCCCATGTTCTCGTCGGTGGCGCTGGCGCAAATCATCCGGTTCTACGGCCATTCCATGCAGGGCATAATGGGAACCTTCCTGGAAAAAAACATCATGGCCTTCATGGAAATCCAGGAGCGCATGGCCGAGCAGTCCAAGGGGATGTATGGCGGCACGCAGTTCGGCCCCGAAACCTGGGCCCAGTTCATGAACATCCAGACCCCCATGCTGCAAAACATGATGAACAGCTACATCGACCAAAGCAAGAATCTGTTCGTCCAGATGCAGGATCAAATGCAGGACCAAACCCGCTCCATGTTTTCGGCGTTTCCCTTCAATCCCGTCTCGTCCAGCGAGCCCAAGAAAAAATAACCCCCTGGGTTTGCCGCCGGCACGCGCCAGCCTCGACCCGTCCCGGATCGAGGCTGGCTTGTTTTTTGATGGGATTCAGGTGCCAGTTAGCCTGGCGTGATAGATTAATGAGAATTAGACTCGTTTTTGTTTGTCCCGAAAGGCATTCAAGGCGGGCCGGTGCCGTGTGCGCCGTTTCTCGTATCACCGGCTGTTATTTTACCTGGAGCGTAGTAAAGATGATGAAACAAGTGCTAACGGCGGCAGTATTGAGCCTGGGCCTTGCCGTATCGGCGGCTGCCGCCGAGTACCCCATCGGCAAGCCGGTCGAGCAGGCCGGCATGGAAATCGCCGCCGTGTATCTGCAGCCCATCGAAATGGCTCCCGCCGGAATAATGCGGCCGGCCAAGGATTCCGATATTCACCTTGAAGCCGACATCCATGCCGTCGCCGACAATCCCAATGGGTTCTCGGAAGGTTCATGGATGCCGTATCTTGTCATCACCTATCAACTGCAGAAAAAAGGCAGCGACAAAATCATCAAGGGCCCGTTGATGCCCATGGTGGCCAACGACGGCCCGCACTACGGCGACAACGTCAAGCTCGACGGCCCTGGCAAGTACTCGCTTACCTTTTCCATTTCCGCGCCCTCGGCCGATCCCATGAATCACTTCGGCCGCCATGTCGACAAGGAAACCGGCGTGGCTGACTGGTTCAAGCCTTTCACCGTGCATTACGAGTTCGTGTACGCCGGCACCGGCAAGAAGGGCGGGTACTGATGCGCTGGTCCGCATTCGCCGTGCTTGCGCTATGCCTTGCCCTGGGAATGGGGGGCGGGGCCGCCCAGGCTGCCGAGCTGCCCACGTACACGCTCACGTTCAAGGCCGGCGGGCAGTTCGAGCCCGCCCGCCTCGAAGTCCCGGCCGGCAAGTTCAAGCTCATACTCGTCAACGAAAGCAATGAGCCCGTGGAGTTCGAGAGCCTGCCGCTGCGCAAGGAAAAAGTGCTTGGCCCCGGGGTCAAGTCCTTCGTGGTCATCACGGTTTCCCGGCCCGGCGAGTACCCGTTTTTCGACGATTTTCATCAAGATACCAAAGGCACCCTGGTCGTTACCGGCAAGTAGGGCGTAAAGCATTATGGAACAAGTGGCATTCATTGTTTGGCGGGAGAGCGTCGAGGCGCTGCTGGTTGTCGGCATCTTGTACAGTTGGCTAAGCGCCACACCCGATGGCCGCAAGGGCCTGCGCTGGCTTTGGGGCGGCGTCGCGGTGGGGCTTGCCGTGGCGTGCGCGCTGGCCCTTGTGCTGCTGGGCATTTCGTCCTGGCTTTCCGACAGCGGGCAGGAATGGTTCCAGGCCATCATGGGACTGGCGGCCTGCGTGCTGGTCGTGCAAATGGTGTTGTGGATGCGGGCTCATGGCCGGACACTCAAGCGTGAACTGGAAAGCGGCGTCACTCAGCAGATACGCCAGTCCAATTGGTGGGGCCTGCTGGTTCTGGTTGCCATTGCGGTGGCGCGCGAGGGCAGCGAAACCGTCGTGTTTTTGTACGGCATGATCGCCTCGGGGGAAACCACCGGCAAATCCTGGATGCTGGCCTTGGCGGGCGTCATCGGATTCCTGCTGGCCCTGCTTACGTTCTGGCTGCTGCAGCTGGGCGGCAAGATCATCACCTGGCGGCGCTTCTTCAAGCTTACCGAGGCCTTGCTGCTGCTTCTGGCGGGAGCTCTGCTGGTCAATGGCCTGGACCGGCTTATTTCGCTGGATGTCCTGCCGGCCTTGATGGATCCGGTCTGGGACAGCGCCTGGTTGCTGGACGACAGCCATGGCATCGGCAAGATACTGGCCGATTTCGCGGGCTACCGCGCCTATCCGGCTTTGTCCGAGCTTTTGATATGGCTGGCGTACTGGGCGGTCGTATGGTTTTTGCTGCACCGGGCCGGCACGCGCGCCGTGCGCGCCTCCCGGACGGCGGCATCGGCGGCATCGTAAGATCATGAGCATGGCCCTAAGCCGAGCGGCGGCGGCCGCCGCGGATTTCCTGCGCGATCATGCGCCATTGCTGCGCAAGCTGCAATGGTGCATCGTAGGGGTCTATTTTTTCCTGCTGATCGTTCCCGCGCTTTTGCCGCTGCCCGGCAATACCGCTTCCATCTTCAACAACCTGACCATCTTTGCGCAATTCGCCTTCTGGGGCATCTGGTGGCCGTTCGTGCTGGTATCCATGCCCCTGCTGGGGCGTGCGTGGTGCGGGCTGTTCTGTCCCGAGGGCATGCTGACCGAGTGGGCCAGCGAGCATGGACGAGGCAAGGCCATTCCTCGGTGGATACGTTGGGGAGGTTGGCCTTTCGTGGCCTTTTCGCTGACGACCATTTACGGGCAACTGGTCAGCGTGTACCAATACCCTCTGGCGGTGCTGGCCGTGCTGGGCGGTTCCACGGCCGGCGCCATTGTCATCGGCTGGATGTACGGCCGCAAGAAGAGGGTCTGGTGCAAATACCTGTGTCCGGTGAATGGCGTCTTCAATTTGCTGGCCAAACTGGCGCCGTGGCACTACAAGGTCGATGAAGATGCATGGCGCCACCCCGTGCGGCGCATCGAAAGCATCAATTGCGCGCCCCTGGTTCCCTTGCGCAATATGCAGGGCGCCGGCGATTGCCATATGTGCGGGCGGTGCAGCGATTACCGCGGCGCCATCCACTTGACGCCGCGCTCGCCCGAGGAAGAAATCGTGCATATCGCGGGCGGCGACCGCTGGCAGACGGCGCTCATCGTATTCGGCCTGATGGGGCTGGCGGTCGGGGCGTTCCTCTGGAGCGCCAGCCCCTGGTTCGTGACCATCAAGCAGGCCGGCGCCACATGGCTGGTCGATCACGACATCTACTGGCCACTGGCCCAGAATGCGCCATGGTTCATCCTGACGCATTATCCGGAAGTCAACGACAGTTTTTCCTGGCTGGACGGCGCCGATATATTGCTGTTCATCTTCGGTTCGGCCGTGGTGGTCGGTGGCCCTTTGTATGCGGCGCTTTGGCTGGCCGATTGCGTGCTGCCCGGCGTGCGCGCCCAGGACGCGGTCGCCGGGCCTAAATGGCTGGGCCGGCTTGGACGGCCCGGCGTGCACCGGATTGCGCAAGGCCTCATTCCCGCCGCCGGCGCGGGGGTGTTCCTTGGCTTGTCGGCAACCACGCTTACCCTTCTCAAGAACGAAGGCGTGCCCATGTTCTGGGAGACCAGCGTGCGTTTCCTGATTCTTGGCCTGGCTCTGCTGTGGAGCTTGCGCCTGGTCTGGCGCATTCTTGGCAAGCGCCGGGCCGATGTGGGCGTGCGGGTGTTCGCCACCGCCGTGGTCATGCTGGGGCTGCTGCCGTTTTGCGCTGCCTGGTACCTGTTTTTTGCGGTCTGGTAGGCAGCGGATCGCGCGCATGCCGCGTGCCTTGCGGCGTGGCTATTCCTGCCGTCCGGTTGCCGGTGCGCTCTGCCAGGTGCTTTTGAAGGGGCTGTGTTCTTCCAGGACTTCCACGTAGTCGTCGATCGCGGCGGTTTCCTGGGCGAGGAAGTCGGCGATGGCCTGGGCGTAGCGCTGGTCGCGTATCCAATGGGCCGAAAACGTCTTCACCGGCAGCATGCCGCGCGACAGCTTGTGCTCACCCTGCGCGCCGCCCTCGAAGGCATGCAGGCCGTGTCGGATGCAGAATTCGATGGCCTGCATGTAGCAGGTTTCGAAATGCAGGCCAGATACGAATTTCACGGCTCCCCAATAACGCCCGTAAAGCCTGTCCGCGCTGCGAATGTTCAGCGCGCAGGCAATGGGTTCGCTGTTTTGCTCGGCCACGACGAGCACCATGCTGCCGGCCATGGTGCGATGCAGTTGCGTGAAGAAGTCGAAGTTCAGGTACGGCGGGTTGCCGTGCTCGTAGTAGGTGCGGCAATAGCACTCGTAAAAGAACTCCAGGGCCTTGGCGTTGATGCCGTCGCCTTGCAGCCAGCGGAACGCCACGCCCGCCGCCTGCGTTTTCTTGCGGTCCTGCTTGAGTTTTTTGCGCTTCTGCTGGCTCATGCTGGCGAGAAAGTCGTCCATGTCCCGGTAGGCCCGGTTGTGCCAGTGGAATTGCACGTTTTCGCGGAACATGAAGCCGGCCGTGCGCAGCGCCTCGCAGTCCTCGTGCGATGGAAACAGGATATGCAGCGACGAGAGCTCGTTCTGCCTGGTCAGTTCAATGGCCTGGCGCGCCAGGAGCACGCGGTCGTCGTGGCTGGCGGCCAGCAGGCGCGGCCCCGGCACCGGCGTGAACGGAATCGATGCCAGCAATTTCGGGTAATAGTCCAGGCCATGCTGCATGAAGGCGCGGGCCCAACCGGTGTCGAACACATATTCGCCGCGCGAGTGCGATTTCAGGTACAGGGGCATGGCGCCCGCCAAGCGGCCATCGCGATGCAGCAGCAGGTAGTGGGGCGCCCAGCCGGTTTTCGCCGCCGCGCACCCGGTTTGATCCAGAGCAAGAAGAAATTCGTGGCGCACCAGGGGGTGGTCGCTTGCCAGACTGTTCCATTGCGCGGCGTCTATGTCGCGCAAATCGCGGAAAATCGAGAAGGTTTCGGACAAATCGGCGGGCCCTGGCTGTGGTGGGGATTAGAATGGCATGCAATGCGCGGATGGCTGCGTATATGAGCTGGCCGTCGGGCGGGCTCATCGCCTCATCTCATTGCCTCATTTTAGTGGATGAAATCGGATCGATGGAACAGGCAAGGAAAATTCCGGTTACGGTCTTGACAGGTTTTCTGGGCAGTGGAAAGACGACATTGCTGAACCGCCTTTTGCACACGGCGGGCCGGGTGTTGCCCGATCCGTCGAGGATCGCCATTGTCATCAATGAACTGGGCAGCGTGGCGCTGGATCATCACCTGGTTCGGCATGTCGGCAACAGCATAGCCATACTGGATTCGGGCTGTATCTGCTGCAGTGTGCGCGGCGAGCTGGTCGACGCCTTGCAAGAGCTGTTCATGGCGGCGCTGCAACGAAAGGTTCCGGTGTTTTCCCATGTGCTCGTCGAAACCACGGGCATGGCCGATCCTGCCCCCATCATGTACACCTTGAACTACCAGGCATTTCTGCGCGAACGCTATGCCTATGAAGGGTGCATCACGGTGGTGGACAGCGTCCACGCGCTACGGCAATGGCGCGAGCAGCCCGAGGCGCTGCGGCAGCTGGCTCTGGCCGACGTGGTGGTGCTTGGCAAGGCCGATCTCGCGGGGCGGGACCAACTGGCCCTCATCGAGCCGGCGCTGCGCGGCATCAACCAGGATGCGCCAGTGTATTCGTCGCAAGCCTTGCCCCCGCTGGGTGACTTGCTGCAGGCCGCCTCCCTGGGCCGTAAAGCGCTGCGCCCGCAGGGGCCGCGCCTGTTCGGGGATGAGCCGTGCGCGGTTTCTTCGCGGGAGCAGGCGCCGCCGGCTTTGGCGCATTCGGCGGTGTCCGTGTTTGTGCTGCGCTGGAGCGAGGCTCCGTCGCGTTCCGAATTCATCAAGGGCATGAGCGGCCTGCAGTCGGCCCTTGGCGCCCGTTTGTTGCGCGCCAAGGGCTTGCTGCGTTTTGCGGGCGAGGTGCAATATAGCGTGATTCACGGCGTTCACGAGCAGTTGTACCCATTTCAAAACCTGTCGCAGGATGGCAGCGCGGTGGCGTGGTCGGGCGAGGCTGGGCAGCCGGAGGGTTCGCCGCAAGCCAAGCCCTATGAGGCGGCAGTCGTCTTCATTCTGCGTGCGGCGACGTTGGACGAGTTCAGGGCCGAAGCCGCACAGTACCTGCCTTCGGCCGTGTGCAGCGAAACCTAGTGTCCTGTCTGGCTAATTCTGATCCTTATCTTCGGCGCCTGGGCTCGCCATGCGGCGTTGCTTGCCCACCTCACCGCTTGCAAGCAGTTCGGATTCGTCAGGCACGAAGCAGTCCGCAGGGACTGCTTCGTGTCCGGACTCATCCTCGCGATAGCTACGGCTATCGCTGTGGTTTGCGCCTTGCCTGACAAGCCCATGCATCCGAATTTAAGCGATCGAACTAACCAAACAGGACACTAGCGCCAGTCCGGTCCCAACGTGGCCTTCCTGATATATGTCGACAGGTCCGGGATCCTCCCTGAGCGGAGCGGGCGTTGTGGATTCGCCGCGCGGCCGCCCCGGCAGTCCTGTGAAATGTGGCGGCTTCCTGCCAGGAATGTTGCATTGGCGGCGTCGGGATGGTGTAATATGGCTTATTGAAGCAGGTAGGTTTGCCGCTGCTGCTTTGCTGTGGTGCCGTAATAGCTGTTATTTGGCTGTGTATTGGCTGTAATTTTAGCGCCGTGAAAACGCGGTCCGGCAGTGCAGGCAGTGGCGTAAACAACGGCGCAAAGACTTTTTCTTCGAACAAGCCGCCGTCAACGCCTATCGGCTTCGGCCCGGGAAGGTCCCGTCCCGCCGGCCGCCGCAATCCGAATTTAAAATTTTAAGCAAGCCCCAACCGCAAGCCAGGCCGTGGCATACCCGGCCCCAATGCACCCAGGCGGGGCTTGGCCGATTGAACCAAGAATCTTCTGCGCTGTGAATGCCATTGCCTGGTGTGCTGCTTGGCTGATGCCTAATATTCGAATCCTTTTCGCACTACTGACCTCGACGTGCCGTCGGCTTGCCGGATCAGGCCGGATCCGGTTGCGCGCGCTATTGTCTGCGTTATTGCCCGCGCTGGCGCCTGTATTGCCCTTGGGCCGGCTGATGGGGGCGGCGGCAAAGCGCGCTGCGGGCTTTCTTGGCGGCATCGCGAAACAGGCTGCTGGCTTCGGTGTTTTGCTTTCCCGTGGCTTTTTGTCGTGCTTGATGCCCGCTGCAAACGCCCAGGAACCGAAGCCGAAAAACCTCAGGGCGAAAAACTTGAAGGCCAAAATGAAAACTGGCCAATCGCTTGTGGCAATTGACCAGTCTTTGAATTTGGTTGCGGGGGCAGGATTTGAACCTACGACCTTCGGGTTATGAGCCCGACGAGCTGCCAGACTGCTCCACCCCGCGTCTGAAAGAATGAAACTATACACTAAATTTTTGACCCTTGCAACGCAAGGACTGTGCTGCCTAATCAATGACAGAATCTGAAATCACTCGAGTCCTGGAAACCGCGCTGTTGTGCGCGGATCAGCCCATGCAGCTGGCGGAGCTGCGCAAATTGTTTTCCGCGGACGATGTTTCCAATGACGACCTGAGGCGCTATCTGGCCGTGCTGCAGATGGACTGGTCCGAAAAAGGGCTGGAACTGGTCAATCTGGCCAGCGGCTGGCGGTTTCAAAGCCGCCCTGAAATGCAGCGCTACCTGGAGCGCCTGAATCCCGAAAAACCGCCGCGCTATTCGCGCGCGGTGCTGGAGACCCTGGCCATCATCGCTTGGCGCCAGCCCGTCACGCGCGGCGACATCGAAGATATCCGGGGCGTGTCGGTTTCGTCGCAAATCGTCAAGTCGCTGGAGGACCGGGGCTGGATCGAGGTTCTGGGGCATCGCGATGCCCCCGGGCGGCCGGCGCTGTTCGGCACGACCCGCCAGTTCCTCGACGACCTGGGCTTGCGGTCGCTGGACGAGCTTCCCGCTTTGGAGTCGCAGGACGCCATGGCGGCGCTGGCCGGCTTCGAGCTCGAGGAGCTGCCTGCGGACGACTCCGATGGCCCGGCGAGCGGGCAGGCCGAGGGCGAGGCCCCGCACGATTCGGCGGCGCTGGAAAACGGCGGGGCGGACGCTGCGGCGACCGATGCAGAAGAAAACCCGGACGATCTCGATGCCGAGAATGCCGCGTCCGCCGAGGGTGACGGGAGTGTTGCGGACGTCGTGGGGGGCGAAGAGGCCGAAGACGCCGGATATGTCGAGGATTCCGGGAGTGCCGAGGGTGCTGCTGAAGATGCCGAAAGCGCCGTGGATGCTGTCGGCGATGCCGCCGATTCCGATGCGGATCCCCCGAGAAATGGCGGCGAGGCAGGCGCGGAATTGAGCGCGGAAACGAATACGGAAATAAACGAGGCGGATGAGGACAGGCGCTAATGCCTCTCACCCGCAGCATGGAATGATACGGAGTGTCTTATCAATATGAATGAAATAAATCAAGATGGCCTACCGCTGGCCGCCGGCCCGGAAGCGCCCGCCAGTGGCGAGGCGGAAACTGGTTCTTCGCCGGCGCGGCGCGGCCGCAAGCTGAGGACGCCGTTCCGCCGCCGGCGCGGCGATGCCGCCGCCGATGGTGCGCCGGCGGCGGGGCAGCCCGGCGAGGCGCAGCCGCCGGCTCCCAAGCGGACACGCAAGCCTCGCGCCGAGGCGGCGCCGGACCAAGGTCCGGACCAGCCCGATGGCCAGGCCCAGCCGCAAGGGCAGGAACAGGGCCGCAGCCGCGGCCAGGGCCAAGGCAAGAACCGTTCGCGGCAAGGCAGGAAGCCGGGCCAGGGGCGTAGTCCGGGACAGCCTCAGGCTGTTCAGCAGGGCAGCGAAAAAGAGTCCGAGGTGGCTCTGGCCTACCTGGACAAGGCCGACAAAATGGAGCAGCGCCTGGGTAAATACCTGAGCAGCGACGCGGTAACTCCCAAGCTGCACAAAGTGCTGGCCGACGCAGGCATCGGCTCGCGCCGGGAAATGGAAGAACTGATCATTGCCGGCCGGGTGTCGGTCAATGGCGAGCCGGCCCATATCGGACAGCGCGTCGGCGCCAACGACGTCGTCAAGGTAAACGGCCGGCCCATTACGCGGCCCAATGCTTCCAAGCCGCCGCGCATCATTCTTTACCACAAGCCGGCCGGCGAAATCGTCAGCCACGACGATCCGGCGGGCCGGGCCACGGTTTTCGCCCGCTTGCCCAAGATCCGCGTCGGCAAATGGCTATCGGTGGGGCGGCTGGACTTGAACACCGAAGGCCTGCTCATTCTTACGACATCGGGCGAACTGGCCAACCGGCTCATGCACCCCCGCTATGGCGCGGAGCGCGAGTACGCGGTGCGGGTGCTGGGCGAACTGGGCGAGGAGCAGCAGTCCCAGTTGCTCAAGGGCGTCGAGCTCGAAGACGGCAAGGCCCAGTTCGGCTCGTTCGAGTATCTGGGTGGAGAGGGCAGCAATCGCTGGTATCGCGTCACCCTGCATGAGGGCCGCAACCGCGAAGTGCGCCGCATGTTCGAGGCCGTGGGCGTGACGGTCAGCCGTCTCATCCGGACGCGCTTCGGCGAAGTCGTGCTGCCCCGCAACCTGCGCCGCGGCCGCTGGGAAGAACTGGACGGCACGCTTGTGACCGCCCTGATGGTGCAATTGGGGCTGTTGCGCGACGATGGCGAGGCCGCAACGGGCGGGCGCCGCGGGCAGCGCGGCATGAACCAGCCCCTGTCCCACGACAGCGCCTTGCCGCCGGGTTTCGGCACGATGGAGCGCAATGGCCTGAACGGGGCCAAGATCAGCCGCCGCGGCAAGCTGTCGGGCGGCCGTGTCGGCAAGGCCGTGGTACACCAGGCGTTTCCGTCCGATCCTTTTGGAACCGGCATCATGTTCAGCGGCGGCCTGGCCAACGGGCATCCCGACGGCAACAAAGCCAAGGGCCGTGGCAAGGGGAAGACGCGCGGCCTGCACGCCGACGGCCAGCAGGCCGATGCGTCCAGAGGCCCTCGCGGCGGCGCCCGCAAGGACGGCCGGGGCAATGGTTCCAAGGGGGCCAAGGCCGGCAAGTCCAAGGCGGGCCGGGGCGGCAAAAACCCGGCTGCCAGCCGCGGCGACGACTGGCAGCCGCGCAGCGCCTCCGCCCACGAGTCCCACCTGGGCTTTCTGGGCGGCAAGGGGCGAGGCTAGGGCCCGCCACCCGCTGTCGGAACGCCGGTCCGTGTCCGGCGCGCGCGGCATGGCGCGGCGGCATTCGGCGGCCGGTGTTGCGCGGGCGCGTTTCCCGCGCATAATTTCTTGTCTAAGCTCGTGACGCAGCAGGTTTTTTTGTGAAAATCTGCTAGAATAGCGAGTTCAACAGTCATGTGCGTTTGTTATAGGCGCATGGCGGCGCATATTCGAAAGCGTTCGGCGGCTTATTGGTATTCATGCTGCAGGGGCCGGTTTTTTGGCGGCTTTTCCTGCATCGGCGGCAAGGTTCGCCGGCTGTACCGATAGGCTTGGGCGCGGCAACAATGGGCTGGGCATGCGCAGCCCTTTTTTTTTGAGTTTATGGCAGATATATTCGCATTGACGCAACAGGCATTGGCCGGCATGGATATCGAGTTGGTCGACGTGGAACGCGCGCCCCTGGGGCTGCTGCGTGTCACCATTGATCGCCCGGGCGGTGTGCGAATCGAAGACTGCGAGCAGGCATCCAGGCAATTGTCCCGGGTGTTCGAAGTCGAAAACATCGATTACAAGCGTCTGGAGGTCGGTTCCCCCGGCATCGACCGCCCGCTTAAAAAGCCGGCGGATTTCCTGCGGTTTGCCGATGAACGCATCGAGGTCCGGCTGCGCGAGGCCATCAACAGCCGCAAGGTGTTCACCGGAATGCTGCGGGTGCCGGAAAACACCGCAATAGACGATATAACACCTGATTTTGTCTTTGGCCTCGAGCTCGAACCCGAGGGCAAGGCTGGCAAAGCGGAAACGCTCAGCTTTACTTTCGAAGGCATAGATCGAGCCAAACTAGATCCCGTACTTGATTTCAAGGGTAAAAAGCGATGAGTCGCGAAATTCTTCTATTGGTTGACGCCTTAGCGCGTGAAAAAAACGTAGAGCGTGAAGTGGTTTTCGGCGCGCTTGAAAACGCGCTGGCTTCCGCCATGAAAAAACGCTTCAAGGAAGAGGCCGACATTCGTGTCTCCATCGACCGCAACACCGGCGAGCACGAAGGTTTTCGCCGCTGGCTGGTCGTGCCCGACGATGCCGGCCTGCAAGAACCCGATCAGCAAGAGCTCTACTCCGAGGCCCAGGACATCGTTCCGGGCATCGAGGTGGGCGAGTACATCGAAGAACCGCTCGAGCCCGTCGAGTTCGGCCGCATCGGCGCCCAGGCCGCCAAGCAGGCCATCCTGCAAAAAATCCGCGATGCGGAGCGCGAGCAGGTGCTCAACGACTTCCTCGACCGCGGCGAAACCATTATTTCGGGTACGGTCAAGCGCATGGACAAGGGCGATGCCATCATCGAGACCGGCAAAATCGAGGCCCGCCTGCCGCGCTCCGAAATGATCCCCAAGGAAAATATCCGGGTCGGCGACCGCATTCGCGCCTGGGTCCTGAAGGTCGATCACGCCGCGCGCGGCCAGCAGGTCATTCTGTCGCGCACCGCGCCCGAGTTCATCCGTCAGTTGTTCGAAAACGAAGTCCCCGAAATCGAGCAGGGCCTGCTCGAGATCAAGGCCGCGGCCCGCGACCCGGGCGTGCGTGCCAAGATCGCCGTGGTGGCGTACGATAAGCGTATCGATCCCATCGGCACCTGCGTCGGCATGCGCGGTTCGCGCGTCACCGCCGTGCGCAACGAGCTGGGCGGCGAGCAGGTCGACATCGTGCTGTGGGCCGAAGACCCGGCGGAATTCGTGATCGGCGCCCTGGCGCCGGCCCACGTCGATTCCATCGTCGTCGACGAAGACAAGCACGCCATGGACGTTGTCGTCGATGCCGAGAACCTGCCCAAGGCCATTGGCGCGCGCGGCCAGAACGTGCGGCTCGCCTCCGAGCTTACCGGGTGGCAGATCAACATCATGACGCCCGAAGAAAGCCAGAGCCGCCAGGACGAAGAGCGCGCCGAGCTGCGCCGCACCTTCATCAGCAAGCTGGACGTCGACGAGGAAGTCGCCGACATCCTCATCGACGAAGGCTTTACGGGGCTGGAAGAGGTCGCCTACGTGCCCATGCAGGAATTGCTGGAAATCGAGGCCTTCGACGAGGAAACCGTCAACGAGCTGCGCACGCGGGCCCGCAATGCGCTGCTCACCGAGGCCATCGCCAACGAAGAGCGCGTCCAGAAAACGGAACAGGCCTTGCTGGATCTGGAAGGCGTGACGCCGGAGCTGGTGGTCAAGCTGTCGGGCAACGATATCTACACGCTGGACGAACTGGCCGAGTTGTCCACCGACGAACTGGCCGAGATTACCGGGCTCGATCAGCAGGAAGCCAGCGATATGATCATGCGCGCCCGGGCTCACTGGTTTGACGACGAGGCCTGATTCAGGCCGATAAGCCGCCGAGCCGCGTTAACTGAAAATAGTAGTTGCAAGGAAGAGAGAGTCGAATGTCGAGTAACACCGTCGCCCAGTTCGCCATCGAGCTGAAAATGCCCGCAGACGTACTGCTGGAACAGCTACGTGCCGCAGGCGTTGAAATCAAATCGGTCGACGAGAACGTCACCGATGCGGATAAGGCGAAGCTGCTCGAATCATTGCGCCGTTCCCACGGCGGCTCAGACGGGCAGAAAATCACGCTGACCCGCCGCCAGACCTCCGAAATCCGGCAAGCCGACGGCTCGGGCCGTTCCCGGACCATCTCGGTCGAAGTGCGCAAGAAGCGCGTGTTCGTCAAGCGCGATCCGTCCGAGCTGGCCGCCGAGGCCGCCAAGGCCGCCGCCGAGCAGGCCGCCGCCGCGGCTGCCGCCGAACAGCCGAAAGCCGGCCAGCCCGAGCAGCCGGCCGCGCCGGCGGCTCCTGTCGAGGCCGCTCCCGCTGCGGCGCCTGAATCTGCCGCTGCCTCGGCCGAGCCTGAAGCTCCCGCGGCGGAACAGCCGCCCGCCGAGCAGCCGGCCGCCAGCCACGAGCCTTCCGTCCAGGACGAGCCCAAGGCCTCCGCCAAACCCGCCGCCCACGAGGAAGCTCCCGTCGGCGAGCCGGAGCCCGCATCCGAGAAAGCTTCGCAAGAAGCCGAAACCCAGGCAGCCGCTCCTGTTCAGCAAGCCGAACCCGAAGCCGCACAGGCCGACGCCCCGGCCGCCAAGGCCGCCCCTGAGGCCCCCGAAGCCGCGCCCGCCCCCGTCCGCAAGCCGGCCAAGGTGAAAGGCGCCGCGCCGGCCGCGCCCTCGTCCGGCGCCAACGAAGAGCGCGAACGCGCGCGCAAGGCGGCCGAGGCGGAAGCCGCGGCCCTGCGCCAAATGCTGAACCGGCCACGCAAGGTCCTGAAGGCGCCCGAGCCCGAAGAGGGCGGCAATCTGTCCGGCACCCTGCACAAGCCGGCAGGCAAGGCCGCCGGCAAAAAAGACGCCAAGGCGGGTTCCACTACCGAAGTCAAAAAGAAGGGCGAAGTCTCTTCGTGGGTCGACGACGGCACGCGCAAGAAGCCGGCGTCCCGCGCCGACGCCTCGCCCGGCAACTCCGGCCGCGATGGCTGGCGTGCTTCCGGCAAGGCCGGCAAGGGCGGCAAAGGCGGGCGCAACAATCGCAACGCCCAGCCCGAGCGCGCGGAACCGCAGGTGGCCGAATTCATCGCCCGCGAAGTGCACGTGCCCGAAACCATTACCGTGGCCGACCTGGCCCACAAAATGTCGGTCAAGGCTGCCGAGGTCATCAAGCATCTCATGAAGCTGGGCCAGATGGTCACCATCAATCAGGTGCTCGACCAGGAAACCGCCATGATCGTGGTCGAAGAGCTTGGGCATACGGCCATCGCCGCCAAGCTGGACGATCCCGAAGCCTTCCTGGATGCCGCCGACGAAGCTTCTTCCGAAGCCGAAGCCCTGCCGCGCGCGCCGGTGGTCACCGTCATGGGCCACGTCGATCACGGCAAGACCTCGCTGCTGGATTACATCCGCCGCGCCAAGGTGGCATCGGGCGAAGCGGGCGGAATCACGCAGCATATCGGCGCATACAGCGTCAAGACCGATCGCGGCATCGTGACCTTCCTGGATACCCCGGGCCACGAGGCTTTCACGGCCATGCGCGCCCGCGGCGCCCAGGCCACCGACATCGTCATCCTGGTGGTGGCCGCCGACGACGGCGTGATGCCGCAAACCCGCGAAGCCATTCACCATGCCAAGGCGGCGGGCGTTCCGCTGGTCGTGGCCATCAACAAGATCGACAAGCCCGACGCCAACCCCGAACGGGTCAAGCAGGAACTGGTGGCCGAGGAAGTCGTGCCTGAAGAGTACGGCGGCGACGTGCCATTCATACCCGTTTCGGCCAAGACCGGCCAGGGCATCGACGAACTGCTGGAAAACCTCTTGCTGCAAGCCGAAATGCTCGAGCTCAAGGCGCCCGTCGACGCACCCGCCAAGGGTATCGTCATCGAGGCCCGCCTGGACAAAGGCCGCGGCCCCGTGGCGACCATCCTGGTTCAAAGCGGCACCCTGTCGCGCGGCGACGCGGTGCTGGCCGGCGCGAGCTACGGCCGTGTGCGCGCCATGCTCAACGAAAACGGCAAGCCCATCAGCTCCGCCGGGCCTTCGACGCCCGTGGAAATCCAGGGCCTTACCGATGTGCCGGCGGCCGGCGACGAGGTCATCGCCATGGCCGACGAGCGCAAGGCGCGCGAAATCGCGCTGTTCCGCCAAGGCAAGTTCCGCGACGTCAAGCTGGCCCGCCAGCAGGCCGCCAAGCTCGAGTCCATGTTCGACAACGTCGGGGAAGGCGCGCAAACGCTGGCCCTCATCGTCAAGACCGATGTGCAGGGCTCGCAAGAGGCTCTGGTGCAGTCGCTGGTCAAGCTGTCCACCGACGAAGTGCGCGTGCAGGTCGTGCATGCGGCCGTCGGCGGCATCTCGGAAAGCGACGTCAACCTGGCCATCGCCTCGCGCGCCGTCATCATCGGCTTCAATGTGCGTGCCGAGCAAAGCGCCAAGAAGCTGGCCGAGCACAACGGCATCGACCTGCGCTACTACAACATCATCTACGACGCCATCGACGACGTGCGCAACGCCATGTCGGGCATGCTGGCCCCGGAAAAACGCGAAGAAGTCATCGGCACGGTGGAAATCCGCGAGATCTTCACGGTCTCGAAGGTCGGCAACATCGCCGGCTGCATGGTCACCGACGGTGTCGTGCGGCGCGATTCGCAAGTCCGCCTGCTGCGCAACCACGTGGTGCACTGGACAGGCTACCTGGATTCCCTGCGCCGCTTCAAAGACGACGTCAAGGAAGTCAAGGCCGGTTTCGACTGCGGTATCACCCTCAGGGGCAATAACGATATCCAGGTCGGCGACCAGCTTGAAATCTTTGAAATCAAAGAAATTGCCCGGACGCTTTAACGATGGGACGACATAGGTCCAAACCGAATCCCGGGCGCAATACCCGGCTGGCCGACCAGATCCAGAAGGATCTGGCAGGGCTCATCCAGCGTGAGCTCGATGTCTCGCGCGCCGGCCTGGTTACGCTCACGGGGGTCGACCTGTCGGCCGATTACGCGCATGCCAAGGTGTATTTTTCGGTGCTGGGCGCCGAGCCCGAGGCTGCGGCCGCCGCGCTCAACGAAAAGGCCGGCTGGCTGCACTCCTTGCTGTTCAAGCTTTTGCACATCCACACCGTTCCGACATTGCGGTTCATCCACGATGATCAACTGGCGCGAGGCATCGAGCTTTCCCAGATCATCGACCAGGCCAACAAGCCGCAAACGTATTCAGCGGTTCCTGACGACGACCCCGACGAACAGCCCTGAGCGGCTGTCGTTTTATTTTATTGAACGAGAATAGACGATGGCTTCCCGACGCGGGCAGATGCTCGATGGTGTCCTGTTGCTCGACAAGCCCGAAGGCCTGTCGAGCAACCACGCCCTGCAGCGCGCCAAGCGCGCGCTGGATGCGCGCAAGGCGGGGCACACCGGTACGCTGGATCCCTTCGCCAGCGGCCTGCTCGTCTGTTGCTTCGGCCGGGCCACCAAGATCTCGGGCAATATGCTGGATGCGGACAAGGTCTATTCGGCCACTCTGCGCTTCGGCGAGGAAACCGACAGCGGCGACCTGACCGGCAACATCACGTTCCAGGCGCCCGCTTCATTCCAGGGTGTGGAAAGGCACGAGCTGGAAGCGGCGCTGGCGCGGTTTCGTGGCGAAATCGAACAGATTCCGCCCATGTATTCGGCGCTCAAGCGCGACGGCAAGCCGCTTTATGAATACGCTCGCCAGGGAATCGAGCTGGAGCGGCCCGCCCGGCGATTGACGATTTACGAGCTGGAAATACAGAGTTTCACGGGGCGGGAAGCTCGACTTCTGGTGCATTGCAGTAAAGGCACCTATGTCCGGACGCTGGCGCAGGATATCGGCCGCCAGCTCGGCTGCGGCGCTCATTTGATCGCCCTGCGCCGGACCAAGGCGGGGCCGTTCGACCTGAAGGACGGCATCGCCCTGGACGCTTTGCAAACCATGTCTGCGCCTCAGACCACATTATTGGCACTGGATGCCATCCCTGCCGGCCTCTTGCCGGCGGGCTTCAAATTAAAGGACGAATTATGAATCGCGCTTTGCGCAACGTAGCCATTATTGCGCACGTTGACCATGGAAAAACCACGCTGGTGGATCAACTGCTGCGCCAGTCCGGCACCTTCCGGGACAACCAGCAGGTTTCCGAGCGTGTCATGGACTCCGGCGACATCGAGAAGGAACGCGGGATCACCATTCTTTCCAAGAACTGCGCCGTCGAGTACGAAGGCACCCACATCAACATCGTCGATACCCCGGGACACGCCGACTTCGGCGGCGAGGTCGAGCGCGTGCTGTCCATGGTGGACGGCGTGCTGCTGCTGGTCGATGCGGTCGAGGGCCCCATGCCCCAGACCCGGTTCGTGACGCGCAAGGCCCTGGCGCTGGGCCTCAAGCCCATCGTCGTGGTCAACAAGGTGGATCGTCCGGGCGCGCGCATCGATCACGTCATCAACGCCACGTTCGACCTGTTCGACAAGCTGGGCGCCACTGAAGAGCAGCTCGATTTCCCCATCGTCTACGCCTCGGGCCTGGCCGGCTACGCGGGCCTGAGCCCCGACGTGCGCGAGGGCGACATGCGGCCGCTGTTCGAAGCGATACTGAAGTATGTGCCCCAGCGGCAGGACGACAGCGACGGCGCTTTGCAATTGCAGATCATTTCCCTGGATTACAACAGCTACGTCGGCAAGATCGGCATCGGCCGGGTCAATCGCGGGCGCGTGCGCGCCGCCCAGGATGTCGTGGTCAAGTTCGGTCCCGACGGCGAGCCCATCAAGGGCCGCATCAACCAGGTGCTGCAGTTCCACGGCCTGGAGCGTGTCCAGGTTTCCGAGGCCGAGGCCGGCGACATCGTGCTGATCAACGGCATCGAGGAAATCGGCATAGGCTGCACCGTGACCGATCCGCTGGTGCAGGAAGCCTTGCCGATGCTGCGCATCGACGAGCCGACGCTGACCATGAACTTCATGGTCAATTCCTCGCCGCTGGCCGGCCGCGAGGGCAAGTTCGTGACCAGCCGCCAACTGCGCGACCGCCTGGAGCGCGAGCTCAAGTCCAACGTGGCGTTGCGCGTCAACCCCACAGCCGACGACATGGTGTTCGAAGTGCGCGGCCGGGGCGAGCTGCACCTGACCATCCTGCTGGAAAACATGCGTCGCGAAGGCTACGAGCTGGCCGTATCGCGCCCGCAGGTGCTGCTCAAGGAAATCGACGGTGTCCGCATGGAGCCGTTCGAACTGCTGACGGTGGACGTCGAGGACGGCCACCAGGGCGCGGTCATGGAAGAGTTGGGCCGCCGCAAGGGCGACCTGCAGGACATGCAGCCCGACGGCCGGGGCCGCACGCGCCTGGAGTACCGTATTCCCGCCCGCGGGCTTATCGGATTCCAGAGCGAGTTCCTGACCCTGACGCGCGGCACGGGCCTGATGAGCCATATTTTCGACGACTACGCGCCGATGCGCGAGGGCGGTGTCGGCGACCGCCGCAACGGGGTGTTGATCAGCCAGGACGACGGGGCCGCGGTGGCCTACGCCTTGTGGAAGCTGCAGGATCGCGGCCGCATGTTCGTCAGTCCCGGCGATGCCCTGTACGAAGGCATGATCATCGGCATCCACAGCCGCGACAATGACCTGGTCGTCAATCCGATCAAGGAAAAGAAGCTGACCAACATCCGTACCACCAGCAAGGACGAGCACATCGATCTGGTGCCGCCCATTCGCATGTCGCTGGAATACGCCGTCGAGTTCATCAGCGACGACGAGCTGGTGGAAGTCACGCCCAAATCCATTCGCCTGCGCAAGCGCCACCTGCAAGAGCACGAACGCCGCCGCGCCGCGCGCGAAGCCAGCTGATCGCGCTTCACGCCCCCAAAACGCAGCCTGCCCGGGCTGCGTTTTTTTTGCCTTGGGCCGGTGTTTTCCCTCCCTTTGCAGTTGCGGGATAGCGATTTGCAGGGCGGGGATAGTGGAATCCGGCCGGATGCTCATAATGGTCTCGACGATGAATAAAAAATACTCAACAGGAGACCATCATCATGAAAGGACTACAGGGCAAGACCGTCATCGTGACGGGGGCCGCTACCATCATCGGGGCGGCCGTCGCGCGGGAGTTCCATGCGCGCGGCGCGCGCGCGGTCATCGCGGACATCGATGAAGCAGGAGGCGAGGCCCTTGCCGGGGAATTGGGCGAGGGCGCGCTGTTCGTCAAGACGGACATCACCGACGACGGGCAGATCGAGCATTGCGTGCGCCGCGCCGTCGATATGTTCGGCGGCGTGGATTTTCTGGTCAATCTGGCTTGCAGCTATGTGGACAACGGCATCGAGGCGACGCGCGACGACTGGCTGGGCAGCTACAACGTAAACGTGGTGGGCGCGGTCATGATGATGAAGGCCTGCCGCCCCGAGATGATCAAGCGGGGCGGCGGCGCCATCGTCAACTTCAGCAGCATCAGCGCCAAGGTGGCGCAGACCGGCCGCTGGCTCTATCCCGTCAGCAAGGCCGCCATGGCCCAGCTTACCCGGAACATGGCCATGGATCTGGCTCCCGACAAGATACGCGTCAACTCGGTTTCTCCGGGCTGGACATGGTCGCGCGTGATGGACGAGCTCAGCCAGGGCAACCGGGCCAAGACCGACAAGGTGGCCGCACCCTACCATTTGCTGGGACGGGTCGGCGACCCCGAGGAAGTGGCGCAGGCAGTGGTCTTCCTGTGCTCGTCGAACGCCTCGTTCATTACGGGCACCGATCTGGCCGTCGACGGCGGCTATTCGGCCATGGGGCCGGAGCAGGCTGTTCCCGCGATCCCCCGTCTTTGCGAATGATTCCAGGAGCTTTGTCATGAAAATAGCGATTATCGGCGCCGGTTTTGCCGGCCTGAGCTCGGCCAAGGTGCTCAAGCAGTTCGGACACGATGTCATCGTCTTTGAAAAGACTCCGGACGTCGGCGGTGTGTGGAGCGCAACCCGCCGCTATCCCGGCCTGCGCACGCAGAACAATAAGGACACCTACTGCCTTTCCGACTTTCCCATGCCCAAGTCCTATCCGGAGTGGCCTTCGGGCCAGCAGGTGCAGGAATACCTGGCCGCCTATGCCCGGCATTTCGATCTCGAGCCCCTGGTTCAACTGAATACCGAGGTGCTGCAGGCCGAGCCCGTGGGTGAAAGCGGCTGGGTGCTGACGGTGCGCGATACGCGCACCGGCCAGACGTCCCGGCACAGCGCCGAGCATCTCGTGGTGGCCAACGGCATTTTTTCCGAGCCTTTCATTCCGCCTTATGCCGGCGCGGCGGAATACCAGGCGGCGGGCGGGGTGCTGTGCGCCACGTCGCAGTTCAACGACCTGGAACAGGCGCGCGGCAAGAACGTTCTGGTCGTGGGGTACGGCAAATCGTCCTGCGACGTGGCAGCGGCGGTGGGAGAGGTCGCGGCCTCCACGACCGTCGTGGCCAAGGAACTTATATGGAAGATGCCGCGCAAGATACTCAATGTTCTCAACTTCAAGTACCTGATGCTGACCCGGCTGGGCGAGGGGCTTTTCCCCTATATCGAGTTGCGCGGATTCGAGCGCTTTTTGCACGGACCGGGCAAGGCGGTGCGGAACAATATGCTGGGCAGCCTGCAGTCGGTCGCAACCCGCCAGCTCGGGCTCAAGAAGCTGGGGCTGGTGCCGCCAGGATCGTTCGAGCGCATCGCCCGCAGCACCGTAAGCCTGGCGACGGACGAGCTGTATGACCAGGTCGCCCAGGGCAGGACCCAGGTGGCCAGGGAGTGCGAGATCGTGCGCTTGCTGGCGCAGGACGGCCGCCCCGCCGCGCAACTGAGCGACGGGCGCACGGTCTATGCGGATTACGTGATTTGCGGAACGGGCTTCCGCCAGGTCGTGCCGTTTTTCTCCGAGGAGCTGCAAAAGCGGCTTACCGACGAGCGCGGCAATTTCGAGCTTTATCACCAGGTGCACCCGGTAAACGTGCCGAGGCTGTCGTTCTGCGGCTATAACTCGTCGTTCTTCAGCCCCTTGAGCGCCGAGGTCGCCGCGCTATGGACGGCCAACTACCTGATGGGACAGGCGCGCCTGCCGTCCCGCGACGAGATGCTGGCCCACGTGCAGAAACGCTTGCGGTGGATGGAGGAGCGCACCGAGGGCAAGCACGCCAGAGGCACGAACATCATTCCGTTCTCCATGCATAACGTGGACGAGATGCTGGGGGACATCGGCATCAATGTCAGCGGATTCAAGCGGTTCAAGCAGTGGCTCATGCCGCCCAGCGCCAAGGATTACCAGGTGATCACGAAGCGCCTGCTGCAAAGGCAGCAGTCCGGCGCGGCAGGGGCCCGCGTGGGCAGGCTGCAGCCTGGGGATTGATGCTGCGGGCCGGTGGGCGGGCAGTGCGGTGCGGTGCGACCCGCCCGGGCTGTTTCTACCGACTACGCTCCTAGCCGCGCAGGGTTTGCGACGGCAGTTCGTTGAATTGCTGGCGGTAGGCGGCGGTGAAGTGGCCAAGGTGCCCGAACCCCCAGGCCATGGCGATTTGCGTGACGCTGGCGCGGGAGCCGGTGTTGCGAGCCTGGACTAGAGCCTCGCGCACGCGCTGCAGGCGCACCAGGCGCAGGTAGGCCATGGGGCTCGTACCATGATGCTGCTGAAAGCCCGCGTACAGGCTGCGCACGCTTATCGCCGCATGCCGGGCGATGTCGCCCACGGTGATGGGCTGGTCGCAATGCTCGGCAATATAAGCCTGGGCGCGCTGCATATAGCCGGGAGCGGGCGTGGAGGCGCTATGTTGCAGTGCGCTGCTGTAGTTGTGAGGCTGGCCCAGGAGCAGGGACGAAACCAGTAGTTGCTCCACCTGGGCGGCAAGCAGCGGATGCTGCGCCGCATTATCGGTAAATTGGCTGCCGGCCAGGAAAAGCACCAGGTTGCGCCAGGCCTGCCCCTGCCCGTGGCGCAGATCCATGCCCAGTTCGAACTCCAGGGGCCTGGGCAGCGCATGGCCCAGCAAATTGCCGCAGGCGGCTTCCAGGGCGGAGCGTTCGATGCGTACGATGAGCTGGTCGCACTGGCCTTGCCAGCGCATGTGCAGCGGCAGCGACGGGGTGACGACCGACGCGCAGGAGGGGTCGGAAACAATGGTGCGCGTGCCGCACTGGATATGGGCCGAGCCTGCCAGCGGCATTTGCACGAGCAGGAAGTCGTCGAGGCATTCGGGTTCGATGGTGACGTCGGCGCCGTAGCGCAGGCGGTTCAGCGAGAGGCCGCCGATGGCCAGGTGGTCCATTTGCGCGTCCAGCCGCTGGCGCTTGCCGCAGACGCCCAGGGCGTGAGGCTTGAAGATGCGCCCGACGTTGCTGCGGGTTTCATCGAGATCCTGCGAATGGAAGAGCCGGTACGGAGCCAGGCCCGTGGCTGGTTGCGGCGTGGTAGGCAGGGTATTCATCGCGCCCTCGCTGGATTCGCGTCGCGCGCTTGGGGCGCTGCGACGAACACGAATTGATTGACTGATGCAGCGTTAGTGTATTAATTTAAGGTTAAAGCAACTGATTTGTAAAGAGGGGATAACACCGTGCTTCCCAGCGGACGTTGCGGTGCTAAAACCTGCATAATTCCCTTTGATTTTCCACATTGATAATCCACGGAGACTTTCATGAGCAACGCCGCTATTTCCCTTGTCGAACAATTGGCGCAGGGCAAGCTTCAGGTCATCGACCTCACCCATACCCTTTCCCCCGATTTCCCGCCTTTGCAGCTGCCTCCCCAGTTCGGCCAGGTTACCGCGTTCAAGATGGAAACCATTTCCCATTACGATGAAGCCGGCCCCGCCTGGTACTGGAACAACTTCACCTGTGGCGAACACACCGGCACGCACTTCGATGCGCCCGCGCACTGGGTTACCGGCAAAGACTACCCCCACAATACGGTCGACACCATCGAACCCGAAAACTTCATCGCGCCGGCCGTCGTCATCGATGCCAGCAAAGAAGTCGCCCAGAACGAAGACTGGCTGCTGACCGTCGATTTCCTCAAAAAATGGGAAGCCGAGCACGGCAAGATCCCGGCCGGGGCCTGGGTGCTGTTCCGCACCGACTGGGCGCATCGCCTGAGCAACCCGGCTTCTTACGTCAACATGAAGGAAGACGGCGCCCATACGCCCGGACCCACCCAGGAAACGGTCGAGTGGCTCATCAAGGAACGCAATGTGCACGGCTTCGGCGTCGAAACCATCAATACCGATGCCGGCCAATCCTATGCCTGGCCCGTTCCGTATCCCTGCCACACCCTCATGCACGGCGCCAACAAGTACGGCCTGCAATGCCTTAAGAACCTGGACAAGCTGCCGGCCACCGGCACCGTCATCATTTCGGCGCCCCTCAAGATCCAGAAAGGCTCGGGCAGCCCGCTGCGCGTGCTGGCCGTGCTGGGCGCCTGAGGCTCGAACCAGGACGTTTTCCTATAAAAGGATGGGTATGGCTACTTCGAATACACAGATCATCGTCATCGGCAGCGGCATGAACTCCCTGGTTTGCGCCGCCGTGCTGGCCAAGCGGGGCAAATCGGTGCTGGTGCTGGAGCGCAACGACAGGGCCGGGGGGTGCATACGCACCGAAGAGCTTTTCCCCGGCTTCCAGCACGAGGTCATGTCCTCCTGGTATCCGTTGTTCGTGTCCGGAGGCGCCTACCCTGAACTCAAGGACGACCTGGCCGCGGCCGGGGTCGAGTTCGTGTCCAACGGCTATTCCACGGGCATCGTCATGCCCGATGGCCGTTCGCTGGCCCTGCGCGAGGATATCGAAGACTCCGTCAAGCGCATCGAAGCCGTCGCGCCGGGCGATGGCCAGGCCTTCGGCGCCATGGCGTCGCAACTGTTCGGCAAGGACGCCGCGCTTACCTTCGGCCTGCTGGGCAACTCGCCCTATGGCTGGAAAATGGTTCGCCTGCTGTTTTCCGAGTGGCGCAAGCGCGGCATGGACGGCCTGATGGAGTTCGGCTCCGAGTCCATCGAAAGCTTTCGCCGCTGGGCCGAGCGCAGCATACAGTCCGACCTCGTGCGGGCCATGATCAGCCCCTGGGTGCTGCATACGGGCCTGGGGCCCGACGAGGCCAGTTCCGCCCTCATCGGCAAGCTTACCTTCGCGGCCGTGGTGGCGGGGGGCATGCCCATCGTGAAAGGCGGCAGCCAGAACATCGTCAAGGGCCTGCAGGCCATCATCGAAAAGCATGGCGGGCGCGTGCAAACCGGTACCAACGTCGATTCCATCCAGGTCGAGGGCGGCCGCGCCACGGGCGTGGTGGCGGGCGGCACCGTGTATTCAGCCTCGGAGGCCGTGGTGTGCAACGTGACGCCGCCCCAGCTGTACGGCAAGCTGCTGCCCGACGCTCCCGAGGCGCTGCGCGGCCGCGCCAAGGCGTATCGTTTCGGCCGGGGCTGCATGCAGATCCACTTCGCCCTGAACGCTCCGCCGGCATGGCGCGACCCCGAATTGCTGAAGATGCCGCTGGTGCACCTTACCGAAAGCATGGAAAACGTGTGCGCCTCGGTGGTGCAGGCCAACAACGGCCTGCTGCCCAGCCATTCCACCATTGCCATCGGCCAGCCGGTGGCCATCGATCCCTCCCGCGCTCCCGAGGGCAAGTGGATTCTGTGGCTGCAGTTGCAGGAAATGCCCAGCAAGGTCAGGGGCGATGCGCTCAACCAGATTCCGGCACCGGCCGACGGACGCTGGACCGAGGCGGTGCGCGAGGCGGTCGCCGACCGCATCCAGGCCCGCATCGAGACCGTCATGCCGGGGCTGTCGTCGTCCATCATCGGCCGGCGCGCCTATTCGCCCGGCGATCTGGAATCCATGAATTGCAACCTGGTGGGCGGCGATCCCTATTCGGGCGTGTGCTCGCCCGACCAGTTTTTCTGGCTCAGGCCGTTCGCCGGCGCAAACGGCGTGCGCGGCCACCGCACCTCGTGCAAGAACGTCTACCAGATCGGCGCATCCACGCATCCAGGCCCCGGCCTGGGCGGCGGCTCGGGCTATATGGTGGCTCAGCAACTGGCCCCGCGTTAGAGCCATTTCAGCTTAAACAAGGGTCCAGGTTCAAGCCAGTGTAAACACCTGAATCGAAATTGCTTTAGAACCCGCCCAGGCAGACGTATTTGGTCTCGAGGAACTCTTCGATGCCGTAGGTCGAGCCCTCTCGGCCCAGGCCCGATTGCTTCACGCCGCCGAAAGGCGCGACCTCGTTCGATATCTTGCCGGTATTGACCCCGACCATGCCGTATTCCAGCGCTTCGGCGACCCGGAAGATGCGGTGTATGTCGCGGCTGTAAAAATACGAGGCCAGGCCGTATTCGGTATTGTTGGCCAGCTCGATGACGTGGGCCTCGTCGGTGAACTTGACCACCGGCGCCACGGGGCCGAAGGTTTCTTCCCTCATGCACAACATGGTTTCGGTGACGCCGGCCAGGACGGTGGGCTCGAAGTAGCGCCCGCCCAGCGCATGCGGCTTGCCGCCAGTGACGGCCCTGGCGCCGTGCTGCAGGGCATCGTCGACGTGGCTGGCCACCTTTTTGACGGCATCGTCGTCGATAAGGGGGCCTTGCACGACCGAATCGGCGAAGCCGTCGCCCACCTGCAGTTCGCGCACCTTGGCGGCGAGCTTTTCGACGAATGGGTCGTAGATGTCCTGGTGGACGTAGAACCGGTTGGTGCAGACGCAGGTCTGCCCTGCATTGCGGTATTTGGAAGCCACCGCGCCCTCGACGGCGGCATCGACGTCGGCATCGTCGAAGACGATGAAGGGGGCCAGCCCGCCCAGTTCCAACGACAGTTTCTTGATGGTGGGGGCGCTTTGCTGCATGAGTATGCGGCCGACCGGGGTCGAGCCGGTGAACGTAAGCTTGCGCACCGTGGGGCTGTCGCACAGGGTTTTGCCCACGTCTATGGATTTCTGGCCGTCGGCGGTAATAATGTTGAGCACGCCTGCCGGCAGCCCGGCCCGTCCCGCCAGCTCGGCCAGGGCCAGCGCCGACAGCGGCGTTTGTTCGGCCGGCTTGAGCACCACGGTACAGCCCGCCGCCAGCGCGGGGGCCACCTTGCGGGTGATCATGGCGTTGGGGAAGTTCCAGGGGGTGATGGCGGCGCACACGCCGATGGGCTCTTTGAGGACCAGCATCCGGCTGGAGGCGCTGGGCGATGCAAGCACGTCGCCGCTGACGCGCTTGGCCTGTTCGGCGAACCATTCGATGAACGAGGCGCCATAGACGATTTCGCCGCGCGACTCGATAAGGGGCTTGCCTTGTTCCAGCGTCATGAGTTTGGCGAGGTCTTCGGCGTTTTCCAGCACCAGGTCGAACCATTTGCGCAGGATCTTGGCGCGGGTCTTGGCCGTGCTTGCTCGCCAGCCCTTGAGCGCCGTTCGCGCCGCTTCGATGGCCCGCGCCGTTTCGGCGGCCCCCAGATTGCTGACCTGGGCGATGATCTGGCCGTTGGCGGGGTTGTCGACGGCGAAGACGGCGCCGTCGTCCGCACTGACCCATTGCCCGTCCAGGTAGGAGCGGGTCTGGAACAGGGATTTATCGTTCAGATGAATGGGCAGATTGGTGGTCATGGCGGTATGGGTTCGATAAGTGGTTGCGGAATGAAAGCCGTGCGGCGGCCCGCGCTTATTCGGGAAGGATGGCCGTGTCGCCCAGCTGTTCGGAGTATTCGGCGCAAAAAGCCTGTATTTGGCGCATGATGAGGTCGACATCGTCGGTGACGGTGAGCATGTCCATGGAGTCGCCGTCGATGAGCCGGGCGGGCAGGAGCTGCTCTTTTACCCAGTCGATCATGCCAGCCCAGAATTGCGTGCCGACCAGCACCACGGGCACCTGGGGAATCTTGCGGGTCTGAATGAGGGTAAGCACCTCGAAAAGCTCGTCCAGCGTGCCGAAGCCGCCGGGCAGGGCGATGTAGGCGGCGCTGTGCATGAAGAAAGTGGCCTTGCGCGATACGAAGTATTCGAAATGCAGGCTATGGGTTTGATATAGATTGGGTTTTTTCTCGTGGGCCAGCTTGATGTTGAGGCCTATGCTTTTGCCGCCGGCGTTGAAGGCGCCCTTGTTGGCCGCCTCCATGATGCCCGGGCCGCCGCCTGCGATGACCGGCAGGCCCGCCTGAGCCAGGCGCCGGCCCAGCGCCTCGCTGATTTCGTAGTAGGGGGAATCGGGGGTGATGCGGGCGCTGCCGAAAATGCTGACGCCCCAGCCAATTTCCTGGAGGGTTTCCGCAGCCGTCTGCATCTCTGACATAATCACAGGAATCTGCTGGCTGGCCGGCGTACGAACTACTTTGTTGCTTATTGTCATGAAAAAAACCTTGTTGCTTGTTGATGGGTCGAGCTATTTGTACCGGGCCTACCATGCCTTGCCCGATCTGCGGAACGCCAAAGGCGAACCCACAGGTGCCCTTTATGGTGTCATATCCATGTTACGTAGACTGGTTCAGGATTACAAGGCGGACTATGCCGCCTGCGTGTTCGACGCCAAGGGGCCGACATTCCGCGACGACATCTACCCCCTGTACAAGGACAACCGGCCGTCCATGCCGGCCGACCTGGCCGTGCAAATCGAACCCATCCACCAGGCCGTGGCCGCCATGGGCTGGCGGGTGCTCAGTGTAACGGGGGTGGAGGCCGACGACGTCATCGGCACCCTGGCCCGCGAGGCAACCCGAGAGGGGGTTCATACCGTCATTTCCACTGGCGACAAAGACCTGGCGCAGTTGGTCAACGAAGACGTCGAATTGGTCAACACCATGAGCGGCGACCGTCAGGATATCGAAGGGGTGGTGCGCAAGTTCGGCGTCAAACCCGAGCAAATCGTCGATTTCCTCATGCTTACCGGTGATGCCGTGGATAACATTCCGGGTGTGACCAAGGTAGGGGCCAAAACCGCCGCCAAATGGCTCAACACCTACCATACGCTGGACAATCTGGTGGCCAATGCGCAGGAAATCAAGGGTGTTTTGGGCGACAACCTGCGCGCGGCCATTCCCAATTTCGAGCTTACCCGCAAGCTGGTCACCATCAAGACCGATTGCGACATCCCGTTCCTGTCCGACGACCTGTCCGACCTGGTGCCGGGGGAACCCGACCGCGAGGCCTTGCTGCGCCTGTACGACGAATACGGGTTCCGCACCTGGCTGCGCGAGCTCAGCGGCGATCCCGAGCGCGTGCCCACCCAGGACAGCCGCGTGGCGGCCGAGGCGCCCGCCGCCGTCACCGACGTCAATTACGAAACCGTGCAGGACTGGCCGGCGTTCGAGCGCTGGCTCGAGCGTATCCAGTCGGCGAAACTGGTGGCGCTCGACACCGAAACCACCTCGCTCGACCCCATGCAGGCCCGCTTGGTGGGCATCTCGCTGTCGGCGGAGCCGGGCATTGCCTGCTATATCCCCGTTGGGCATCGCGGCCCGGACCATCCGGCGCAGCTGCCCAGGCAAGAGGTGCTCGACCGTCTGCGTCCCTGGCTGGAAGACCCTTCCGCCGCCAAGCTGCTGCACAATGCCAAGTACGATGCCCATGTGTTCCTGAACGAAGGCGTGGCGCTGGCCGGCATTGCCGAAGACACCATGCTGCAGGCCTATGTGCTGGAGTCGCACCGGCGCGTCAACCTGCAAGAACTGGGCGAGCGCTGGCTGTCACGCACCGGCGTCACCTACGAAGACCTGTGCGGCAAGGGCGCCAAGCAGATCGGATTCGACGAGGTCGAGCTTGAAAAAGCCGGCTATTACGCCAGCGAGGACGCCGACTTCACCTTGCAGCTGCACAACGTGCTGCGGCCCAAGGTGGCCGCCGAACCCGGGCTGGAAGCCATTTACCAGCTCGAAATCAAGACTTCCGCGGTGCTGACCACCATCGAGCACAACGGCGTGCGCATCGACGCCCAGGCCCTGGCGCAGCAAAGCCACGAGCTGGGCCAGCAAATGCTGGAGCTCGAGCAGAAGGCCTACGAGCTGGGCGGCCAGCCTTTCAACCTTAACTCGCCCAAGCAGGTGGGTGAAATCCTGTTCCAGCGCCTGCAGTTGCCCACAGTGCGCAAGACCGCCAGCGGGGCGCCTTCCACCGACGAGGACGTCCTCACCAAGCTGGCGGCCGACTATCCCTTGCCGCAAGTGCTGCTGGACTACCGCGGCCTGGCCAAGCTCAAGTCCACCTATACCGACAAGCTGCCCAAGATGATCGACCCGCGCACCGGGCGAGTGCATACGCGCTACGCCCAGGCGGCGGTCATCACGGGGCGACTGGCGTCCTCCGACCCCAATCTCCAGAACATTCCGGTGCGCACTCCCGAAGGACGCAGGGTGCGCACGGCCTTCGTGGCGACCGACGGCAAGATCATCTCGGCCGACTATTCCCAGATCGAGCTGCGCGTCATGGCCCATGTTTCGGGCGATGCGAATTTGCAAAGCGCCTTCGAGCGCGGCGAGGACATCCACCGGGCGACCGCCTCGGAGGTGTTCGGGGTGGCGCTGGATCAGGTCACGTCCGAGCAGCGCCGTTTCGCCAAGACCATCAATTTCGGGCTTATCTACGGCATGGGCGAGTTTGGCCTGGCGTCCAGCCTGGGCATTACCCGCGATGCGGCAAAATCCTATATCGACCGCTATTTCACGCGCTACCCCGGGGTGGCGGCGTATATGGAGCAAACCAAGGCCAAGGCGCGTGAACTGGGCTACGTGGAAACTGTGTTCGGACGCCGCCTGTGGCTGCCCGATTTGCGCGGGGCCAAAGGGCCCAGGCAAGCGGCCGCCGAACGCGCCGCCATCAATGCGCCCATGCAGGGCACGGCCGCCGATCTCATCAAGATGGCCATGGTCGCCGTGCAGGGCTGGCTGGACGAGCGCAAGTTCAAGACCTTGCTGGTCATGCAGGTGCATGACGAACTGGTGCTGGACGCGCCCGCCGCCGAGGTCGACGAAGTGGCCCGGCGCCTGCCCGAGCTGATGTGCGGGGTCGCGCGGTTGGCCGTGCCCTTGCTGGCCGAGGTCGGCATTGGCGATAATTGGGAGCAGGCGCATTGAGGCTGTCGCCGGCGTCGCGGTGAGCCGCGGGCTCAGGGCCGCGCGGTACCGCCGCAGCATGACTATTTGCAACGAGACGGGTGTGCAAGCCCCGTCCTTCAGGAGATGAAATGACCGTTACACCTAAACCCGGAGAGGCCCCCACGACCATCCACACGCCGGCCGAGGGCCTGGAGCAGGGCGACTTCGACCTGGCGACCTTCGACGGCACGATCAAGGCCTATTACGCCGCACCCGCCGGCCAGTCCAATGTGCCCGTCATCCTGGTCATCCAGGAAATCTTCGGTGTGAACGAACACGTCCGCGACATATGCCGGCGCTTTGCCAAAGAGGGCTACCTGGCGGTTGCGGCCGAGCTCTACCAGCGCCAGGGCGACCCCTCGCCGTACACCGATATGCCCAAGCTGATCGGCGAAATCGTGTCCAAGGTGCCCGACCAACAGGTCATGGCCGACCTGGACGCCTGCGTCAGGTGGGCGGCCACCCGGGGCGCCAATGTGGCGCAGCTGGGGGTAACCGGCTTTTGCTGGGGCGGGCGCCTGACCTGGATGTATGCCTCGCATAATCCGGCCTGCAAGGCGGCGGTGGCCTGGTACGGCAAGCTGGCAACGGGCCATGGGCCCTTGCAGACGCGCAATCCCGTGGACATCGCGGCCGAGGTCCACGCGCCGGTGCTGGGCTTGTATGGCGCCCAGGACGCCAGTATTCCGGTGGACGACGTGCGCAGGGTCGAGGGCATTCTTGCGCAGGGCAACGAAGCCGCCAGGGCGTCGCAGATGGTCGTGTATCCCGAATCGGGCCACGCCTTTTTTGCGGACTACCGGCCCAGCTACCGCGCCCAGGACGCCAAGGATGCCTGGGCCAGGGCGCTGGAGTGGTTCCGCAAGTACCTGGCCTGATCCCGGTCAGGCGGCCTTGGCCGCCTGCAGGGCCTGGATGCGGTCGGCAATGGGGGGATGGGTGGCGAACAGCGCGCTTATCCCCTGGCCGCCCGAAATTCCGGCTGCCTCGAACGACTTGGGCAGTTCGCCCGGCTGCAGTCCGCCCAGTCGCGCCAGGGCCCGTATCATGGGCTGGCCCGAACCCATCAGTTGCGCGGATCCTGCATCGGCGCGGTATTCGCGGCGGCGCGAGAACCAGGCCACGATCACCGAGGCCAGGATGCCGAAGATGATTTCACATGCGATCACCGTCACGTAATAGCCGATGCCTATGCTGTCCCGGTCGTTCTTGAGCACCACGCGATCGACGAAGTAGCCGACCACCCTCGCCAGGAAAACCACGAAGGTATTGACCACGCCTTGTATCAGGGTCAGCGTGATCATGTCGCCGTTGGCGATGTGGGCCACTTCGTGCCCCAGCACGGCGGCGACTTCCTCTTCGTTCATGCTTTCCAGCAGGCCGGTCGAGACGGCGACCAGGGCGTCGTTGCGAAAGGCGCCCGTGGCGAATGCATTGGGTTCGCCCTCGTAGATGGCAACCTCGGGGCGGCCGATGCCGGCGCGGTCGGCCAACTGGTGCACGGTGTCGAGCAGCCAGGCTTCGCGCGCATTGCGGGGCGATTGCGGGTCGATGACCTGGGCGCCTGTGCTTTGCTTGGCCATCCATTTGCTCATCAGCAGCGAGATGATCGAGCCGGTAAAGCCCACCAGCGCCGAAAAGACCAGCAATTGACCAAGATCCAGCCCGTTGGCGGTCAGGAAGCGGCCAACGCCCAGCACGCTCATGGTGATGCTCAGCACCAGCATGACGGCCAGGTTGGTAAGCAGGAACAGGAAGATTCGTTTCATGATTTCAGTTTCCCCGACGAATTGAAGTGATTTTGTAGGAGTTATAGAGTCCGATATGAGGGCATAGTTCCGGGCTTAAAGGGCCGTGGCGGCAAATATGCCGGGAAGGCGGGTATAGTGTTGTCTTTTCCGGATCTGAACCCGCGCCTGGTGCATCATGCAGTCATTATGGATGTTGTTGGCAAGTGCCATGTTCGCAATCATGGGCGCCTGCATCAAGCTGGCGTCCGATTACGGCTCATCGCTGCCGCAAATCGTGCTGTTCCGGGGCATGCCCTCTATATTGCTGCTGTACGGCTGGGCAATCTGCACGCACCGGCGCATCGCGCCGAATAGCTGGAAGCTTCACATCTGGCGCAATTTGTCGGGCATCGCGGCCATGTGGCTGGGGTTTTACGCGCTGTCGCACTTGCCGCTTTCGACCGCGGTCAGCCTGAACTACACCTCGCCGCTCTTCATCGGCGTCGGCATGCTGCTTTGGGGCGGCTCGCAGCGCGATCCGGTGCGCATCCTTGCAGTGATCCTCGGCTTTCTCGGCGTCGTGGGCGTGCTTCGCCCCAGCATCGAGCACGAGCATTTCCTGGCGGCCCTGCTTGGCCTGGCGGGCGGGGCCATGGGCGCGGTGGCGATGATGCAGGTCCGGCAACTGGGGCGCGCCGGCGAGGCTGAATGGCGCACGGTGCTTATTTTTTCCAGCTTTGTCTGCCTCAGCAGCCTGGCGGGCCTGAGTCTGGAGGGCTGGCACGAGCTGGACGGCCACGCCTGGCTGGCCCTGGTGGGGCTGGGCACCTCCGGCCTGGTCGGGCAACTGGCCATGACCCGCGCTTTCGGCCTGGGCTCGGCGCTGCTGACCGCAGCCTTGCAATATTCGACCATTATTTTTGCTACCCTGTTGGGCATGGTGTTCTGGGGCGACCACCCCGATGCCGTCGCCTGGGCGGGGATGATCTGCATCATCGGCTCGGGCCTGGTGTCGGTCTGGCGCACGGTTGCCGTGGCCAAGGCTGCCCGCAAAGCCGCCTCGCGCGCCGCCGCGGGCTGAAAAAACGAATAGGCCGGGTGCGGTGCGTTTCGTGCGCGGGACGGCGCGAGACGAACGAATCGTCAGGCTCGAAATCACGGAGGAACGGACATGTTCGATTTACTGATCAGTGCGGCACAATTGCGCGAGGGCCTTGCCGGGCCGGGATGGCTGGTCTTCGACGTGCGCCACGACCTGGCCGATCACGCGGCGGGACGGCGCGCCTACGAAGCGGGCCACGTGCCGGGGGCCATTTATCTGGACCACGAACTTCAGCTGGCCGCGCCGAAAACCGGCAGCAACGGCCGCCATCCCTTGCCCGCGCTGGCCGATTTTGCCGCGCTGATGCGCGCCCAGGGCCTGAGGCCCGGCATCCAGGCGGTCGTCTACGACGCGGGCAACAGCATGTTTGCCGCGCATTTGTGGTGGATGTTGCGCTGGCTGGGCCACGAAAACGTGGCGGTGCTGGACGGCGGCTGGCAGGCCTGGCTTGCCGCTGGAGGCGCCGTCGAAACGCGGGTCAATACGGGTTCCGTCACCGAGGCCCAGGCCCTGCAGGATCGCGGCTATGGCTCCGCGCCGGCGATGCCGGCCGTGGATGCCGCGGCGGTGCTGGCAAACCTGGAAGCGCCGGCATTCACGGTGGTCGACGCGCGCGCGGCAAACCGCTACCGGGGCGAGGTCGAGCCCATGGATCCAGTTGCGGGGCATATACCGGGGGCGCTCAATCGCCCCAATTCGCTGAATGTGGAGTCCGACGGGCGTTTCAAGCCGCCCGCCGCACTGCGCGCCGAGTTCGAGGCGCTGCTGGGCGGCGTGTCCGCGGCCGACGTGGTGCATCAGTGCGGGTCGGGCATTACCGCCTGCCACAACCTGTTTGCCATGGAGCTGGCCGGACTGAAAGGGTCGAGACTTTACCCTGGCTCGTGGAGCGAATGGTGCAGCGACCCCGGCCGTCCCGTCGCCCGCGGCGCCGGCTGAAGCGGCTGGAAACCGCGCGCCAGGCCCTAGGCTGCGCCGTCCATCATGCGCCTGTACCATGAATGGAAGTGCAGCATGCCGTCTTCCATGGGCGACTGGTAGGGGCCGGATTCGTTGACGCCCCGCTGCATCAGGGCTTTGCGCCCGGCATCCATGCGCTCGGCGATTTCATCGTCCTCGACCGCGGTTTCCATATAGGCCGCGCGTTGCGCCTCGACGAATTCGCGCTCGAACGCGGCGATTTCCTCGGGGTAGTAGAACTCGACGACGTTCACGGTTTCCTGGGGGCTGACCGGGTGCAGGGTGGACAGCACCAGCACATGGGGGTAAAGCTCGATCATGTGGGTGGGGAAGTACGTGACCCAGATGGCGCCGAAATCGGGGGCCTGGCCCGAGCGGTATTCCAGCAGGCGTTCGTGCCATTGCTGGTACACCGCGCTGCCCGGCTGGCTCAGCGCATTGTGGATGCCCACACGCTGCAGGCTGTAGCTGTCCGAGAATTCCCAGCTCAGGTCGTCGCAGGTGACGAAGCGGCCCAGTCCCGGGTGGAAAGGCCCGACGTGGTAGTCT
Source organism: Eoetvoesiella sp. (assembly GCF_035555955.1). Taxonomy (NCBI): domain Bacteria; kingdom Pseudomonadati; phylum Pseudomonadota; class Betaproteobacteria; order Burkholderiales; family Alcaligenaceae; genus Eoetvoesiella; species Eoetvoesiella sp. The sequence goes on from NZ_DATMGA010000067.1 coordinate 50,030, forward strand.
TCGAGGTAGACCTCGATGAAGGTCTTCCAGTTGTAGCGGCACTGGTGGACTTCCACGTGGTCGAGGACGTAGTCGGAAAAATCGAACTCGGGCCGCTGGAACAGGGGCGCCAGGTCGCTGGCGGGGTCGCGCGGACCCTCGAACAGCAAGCCGTGGCAGTTCTTGAGCGTGAACTTCTGCAAGTCCATGCCGGGTGTTTCGGGGAACTGGGGGGCGCCCAGCAACTGGCCTTGCCTGCTGTAGGTCCAGCGGTGCACCGGGCAGACGATGTTGCCTCCGGTTTCGCGCAGATTGCCGCAGCCCGGCTCGCCGAACCCCAGCATGACCGCCTGCCTGTGGCGGCATACATTGGACAGCAGCTCGACCCCCTGGTGGTTGCGGACCAGCACGCGCCCGGCGTTTTCATGCGCAAGCGTGCGCCAGTCGCCGACCTCGGGGACGAGCTTTTCGTGCCCGATGTAGCGGGCTGAATTCTTGAAGATGAGCGACTGTTCGCGAGCAAAGATTGCGTCGTCGAAGTAGCTGTCAACGGATAATTGCGCGTGCGCCAGCGCAAAATGCGCTTCCCGACCAATGTCGGTCATGGATTTCCCCCCCGCCTGGATAAAACCGGAAAAGCCCTGCAAAGTGCAAAAAAAGCCCCGGTGCGAAGAAAAACGGCCCTGGCCGGTGAAAACAAAGACAATGATTGTACCTTGTTTTTTCTTTATAAAACAAGACCTATCCCGTTCGGGGCCGGAGCCCGGGCGGGGTGGGGCGCCGGCGCGGAATGTGTCCGGTAGGCTGTCCGGGCGCGCATCTCGTACAATCTGAGTATGCAATGAAACCAGGGCGGCGTCAGCCGGCCGTTTTTTGGGAACACCCTACCGATGGTCGATAAACAAGACGCCGTCCGTTCAACAGAAAGTCCGTCCGCCAGCGGCGCCAAGGCAAAAAAAGAACCGCTGCCCCAGGATTTCGAAACGGCGCTTGCACAGCTCGAGGCGCTGGTCGCCCAAATGGAAAGCGGCTCGCTGCCGCTCGAGCAATCGCTGGCTGCCTACGAAAAAGGCGTCGATCTGGCCAGAATCTGCCAGAACCTGCTCGATTCGGCCGAGCAGCAGGTCAAGGTTCTGCAGGGCAACCTTCTCAAGCCGTTTGCCCAGACGCCCGATGGCGGCGAGGACTGACCGGCATGAGCGGGCAACAAAAGGATTTTTCCTCGTGGCTGGGTGAGCGCGCGCAGCACATCGAAACCGTGCTCGACGGCTTCCTGCCCGAGGCGTCGATGCAGCCGGCGCGCCTGCACGAAGCCATGCGCTACGCGGTGCTGGGCGGCGGCAAGCGGGTGCGGGCCGCCCTGGTCTATGCGGCCGGGGAGGCCTCGGCGGCGTCCGGCGGCGCCTTGTCGCCGGCCCAGAACATTGCGCTGGATCACGCGGCGGCGGCCGTCGAGCTCATCCACGCGTATTCGCTGGTGCATGACGACCTGCCGTGCATGGATGACGACGCCTTGCGGCGTGGCCGCCCCACGGTCCACGTGCGGTTCGACGAGGCAACCGCCATGCTGGCGGGCGACGCCCTGCAGCCGCTGGCCTTCGAGCTGCTGTCCCAGATGCCGATCGCGCCGGCGCTCATCGTGCAGGCCACCGAGGTGCTGGCCCGCGCGGCGGGCAGCCTGGGCATGGCCGGGGGGCAGGCCATCGATTGCGCCAGCGTCGGCATGGTTCTTACCCGCGAGCAATTGCAAACCATGCACAGCCTGAAAACCGGGGCGCTGCTCCAGGCCAGCGTCCTGCTGGGCGGAATCGTGGCCGGCGCCAGCTCGACCACGCGCGCCGGGTTGGAAAGCTATGCCCAGACCGTAGGCCTGGCTTTCCAGGTGGCCGACGACATCCTGGACGTAACGGCCGATACCTCCACCCTGGGTAAAACGGCCGGCAAGGATGCCGCCGACAGCAAGCCCACCTACGTTTCCTTGCTGGGGCTGGATGGTTCGCGTGAATTGCTGCACGCCTTGCGCGACGAGGCCCATGCGGCGCTGCTGTCGTTGGGCGCGGCGGGCGGCCGCCTGCTCGAGGTGGCCGATTTCATAGTAAAAAGAGACCGTTGATTCGTATGGCTATCGTCTCACTAGACCAAATTCATTCGCCGGCCGACGTCCGATCGCTCGATCGGCGCCAGCTCAAAGACCTGGCCGGGCAGTTGCGCGAATTCGTCCTGCAATCGGTGTCCAGGACCGGGGGGCATTTGTCCTCCAATCTGGGTACGGTCGAGCTTACCCTGGCCCTGCATCATGTTTTCAATACGCCCGACGACCGCATCGTCTGGGACGTGGGGCATCAGTCCTACCCGCACAAAATACTGACGGGACGCCGCGAGGCCATGGCCCATCTGCGCCAGCAGGGCGGTATTTCGGGCTTTCCAAAGCGCAGCGAGTCCGAGTACGACGCCTTCGGCACGGCGCATTCGTCCACGTCGATTTCGGCCGTGCTGGGCATGGCGGTGGCTTCGCGCAACCTGGGGCTCGATCGCCAGCACATCGCGGTCATCGGCGACGGCGCCATGACGGCGGGCATGGCGTTCGAGGCCTTGAACAATGCGGGCGTCACCCCCGGCGTCAACGTCCTGGTGGTGCTCAACGACAACGACATGTCGATTTCCCCGCCGGTCGGGGCGCTCAATCACTATCTGGCCCGCCTGATGTCGGGACGCTTCTACGCCGCCGCCAAGAACGTGGGCCGCGCCGTGCTGCAGCATGTGCCGCCGGTGCTCGAGCTGGCGCGCCGCTTCGAGGGCCATGCCAAGGGCATGATGTCGCCCGCCACCTTGTTCGAAGAGCTGGGCTTCAATTATGTCGGCCCCATCGACGGCCACGATCTCGACGCCCTGGTCCCCACGCTGGAAAACCTGAAAGAGCTGGGCGGTTTGCAGTTCTTGCATGTGGTAACCAAAAAAGGGCAGGGCTACAAGCTGGCCGAGGCCGACCCCGTGCTGTATCACGGTCCGGGCAAGTTCGACCCTTCGGTCGGCATCCAGAAGCCCGCGACACCGCCCCGGCAAACCTTCACCCAGGTTTTCGGGCGCTGGCTGTGCGACATGGCGCAAGCCGACGAGCGGCTCGTGGGCGTGACGCCGGCCATGCGCGAAGGCAGCGGCATGGTCGAGTTCCACAAGCGCTTTGCGCAGCGCTATTTCGATGTCGGCATCGCCGAGCAGCACGCCGTCACGTTCGCCGCGGGGCTGGCCTGCGAAGGCCTGAAGCCGGTCGTGGCCATCTATTCCACGTTTTTGCAGCGCGGCTACGACCAGCTCATCCATGACGTCGCCCTGCAAAACCTGGACGTCACCTTCGCCCTCGATAGGGCGGGCCTGGTCGGGGCCGACGGCGCCACCCATGCGGGCAACTACGACATCGCCTTCCTGCGCTGCATTCCCAATATGGTGGTGGCCGCGCCGTCCGACGAAAACGAGGCGCGGCTGCTGCTCAACACCTGTTACCAGCATCCTGGGCCCGCCTCGGTGCGCTATCCGCGTGGAGCGGGCCGCGGCGCCGAAGTCGCCGCCGGGCTCGAAACCGTGCCCATCGGCGAAGGCCGGGTGTTGCGCGAAGGGCGCCGCATCGCCATACTGGGTTTCGGCACGCTGGTTCCCGAAGGCCTGAAGGCGGCCGAGGTGCTTGACGCTACAATGGTCGATATGCGCTTCGTGAAGCCGCTGGACGAAAAACTGCTGCACACGCTGGCGCTTTCCCACGATGCGTTCGTCACCCTCGAGGAGGGCGCCGTCATGGGCGGCGCGGGCAGTGCCGTGCTGGAATATTTCAGCGCGCAGGCCATGACTCCCGGCGTGCTGCAGCTGGGCCTGCCCGACCGCTTCATCGATCACGGCGAGCAAGCCGCCTTGCTCAGGTCGCTCGGGCTGGATGCCGCGGGCATCGAAAGCGCCGTCCGGGCGCGCTTCATGGCCGTCCAGGCACAAGACAAGTGCGCCTGAGCCGGCGGGAATATTCCGGCGGCTTTCCGCATCAGATATAGTGTGTAGTGTTTGTTTTTGGTCCACGCCCGTAGTCATCCGGGCACACTCAGGTTGAATTATGAATTCCTTGATTGATTCGGCAGTCGCCATGCCCGACGTTCAAAGCAGCGAGGATACTCGCCACATGCCCATCCAGCGGGTCGGCGTGCGAGGCGTGCGCTATCCGATGCTGGTTGCGGCGGCGGGCGGCCAGGCGCTGCCCACGATAGCCACCTGGGAGCTCACGGTTGCCTTGCCCGCCCACGAAAAGGGCACGCACATGTCGCGCTTCGTGGCGCTGCTCGAAGAGCATCGCGCCAAGCCCATGACGCCGCAGATGTTCAACGGCATGGCCCGGGCCATGCTGGAGCTGCTGCATGCCGAGCAGGGCGATATGTCCGCCAGGTTTCCGTATTTCGTCAACAAAGCGGCTCCCGTGTCGGGCGTGACCAGCCTGATGGACTACGAGGTCAAATGGACGGCCCGGGCCGGGGCCGACGGCTCGGACGAGTTCGAGCTGGGCCTGCTGGTGCCGGTCACCAGCCTTTGCCCATGCTCCAAGGCCATATCCGAATACGGCGCGCATAACCAGCGTTCGCACGTGTCGGTCGACCTGGTGTTCAGCGACATCGGCGAGCTCGACGTCGACGGGCTCATCGGCCTGGTCGAGCAGCAGGCTTCGTGCGAGCTGTGGGGCCTGCTGAAGCGGCCCGACGAAAAATACGTGACCGAGCGCGCCTACGAAAACCCCAAGTTCGTCGAGGACCTGGTGCGCGACGTGGCGGTGCGCATCAAGGCGGTGCCCGGCGTAAGCCGCTTCCGCGTCGAAGCCGAAAACTTCGAATCCATCCATAACCATTCCGCCTACGCGGTGGTGGAAGGCTAAGAGGCAGCCCGGCGCCGAGCCTTCTGGAAGGCGTCGGCGTTGCGGCAGGCTTCGGCCGGCGTGCGCGCCTGGATTTTCTGCAGCGCTGGCTAGTTTTTGTCCAGCATGGTATTATTAGCGGTTTCTTGCTCGACTCATGTCTATGTTTTTGCAGCCGGAGTTGCGACAGTTGTTGCAACAGCTGTTGTAACAACAGGGATTGCAAAACAGGAATTGCAACAACAGGCATTGGGCGGGCTGTCCCTTTTGATGGCTTTTATTCGGGGTTTTTGCGAAGCCCCGTGCTTGCTGCCAAAAGATTTCCTCAAGGAGTGTAGTTTATGCGTCACTACGAAGTAGTGTTTATCGTGCATCCCGATCAAAGCGAGCAAGTGCCCGCCATGATCGAACGCTATCAGTCCCTGGTTACCGGCAACGGCGGCCAGGTGCATCGTCTGGAAGACTGGGGCCGCCGCCAACTGGCCTACCCGATCCAAAAGCTGGTCAAGGCCCATTATGTGTGCCTGAACATCGAATGCAACCAGGCCACCCTGGACGAGCTCGAGCATTCTTTCCGCTATAACGACGCAGTGCTGCGTCATCTGGTCATCAAGACCAAGAAGGCCGAAACCGGCGCTTCCGTGATGATGAAGTCGGTCGAACGCGAAGAGGCTCGCAAGACCAGCGCGGAAGCTGCCGCGGCCAACACCGGCAACCAAGAGTAAGCGCCGGGTCGCCCTGGGCTTTAGCGTGAATCAGCTTGCATTGACAGCAGCGGCCATCGAGGTCAAGCCTTTAAGGTATACCCCGGCCGGACTGCCAGCGCTGGAAATGCTGTTGAGCCACGAATCCGAAATCGTCGAGGCCGGAATCGCCCGACGCGTCGAGTTCGTCATTCCCGCCATCGCTCTCGGAGACATCGCCTTGCTGCTGGTTGACACCCCCTTGGGCGCGTCGCTGTCGATAGAAGGGTTTCTGGCCCCTGTCCGGAAAGGCGCAAGCAAGCTGGTGCTGCATATGCAGCAGGCGAATCGGACCTTTGCCGGAGGCGCAACCGCCACCGTCTAGCAAGGCCGTCGGTAAATTCGAATTGCTCGAGTCCGTATCAATCCGCTCGATGCATGAACCATATAGCGGGGGATATCCCCCAAATTCAAAGAGGCACATTATGGCTTTCTTCAAAAAAGGCAAAGAAAAACGCAAGTTCACCCAACAGAATCCGCTGTTCAAGCGCCGCAAGTTCTGCCGCTTCACGGCAGCCGGCGTCGAGCAGATCGACTACAAGGATCTGGACACCCTGCGCGACTTCATCCAGGAAAACGGCAAGATCATTCCTGCCCGCCTGACCGGTACCAAGGCTCACTATCAGCGCCAGCTGGACACCGCCATCAAGCGCGCCCGCTTCCTGGCCCTGCTGCCTTACACCGATAACCACAACTAATCCGAGGCCCTTCGTCATGCAAGTCATTCTGCTCGAAAAAGTCGTCAACCTGGGTAACCTCGGTGAAGTCGTTCGCGTGCGCGACGGCTATGCCCGCAATTACCTGATTCCCCAAAAAATCGCCCGCCGCGCCACGGATGCGGCCTTGAAGGAATTCGAAGCCCGCCGCGCCGAGATCGAAAAGGCCCAGGCCGAAAAACTGGCAGCCGCCCAGGCCGCCGGCGAGAAGCTCAACGGCCTGACCCTCAAGATCACCCAGAAAGCGGGTGTCGACGGCCGTCTGTTCGGCTCGGTCACCACCATGGACATCGCCGCCGCGCTGGCCAAGGAAGGTTTCGACATGGTCGCGAAGTCGCAGGTGCGCCTGTCCGACGGCGCCATCAAGGCTGTGGGCGAGTTTCCCGCGCAAGTCGCCCTGCACGCCGATGTCGTCTCCGACATCACCGTGGTCGTCGTTGGCGAAATGGCCTAAGCGTCCGCAGGGGCGTGGTACATTGCTGATTCTTGGCAGTGTCGGCGTCACGCTGTAAAAAAAGCCGGCCCGTGGCCGGCTTTTTCTTTTTGTATTCTGTCGGTGCAGAGGGCCTGAAGGCCCGCCGCATTCGCTGTTCTGGCGGTTTACCGCGCAAGACCGGGGGTAATGATTTTGGAAAGCATGCAACTGTCCGGCGACACGCAACTGGATTACCTGCGCGTGCCTCCGCACTCCATCGAGGCCGAACAGTCGGTTCTGGGCGGCTTGCTGCTGGACAATGCCGCCTGGGATCGCATTTCCGACGTCGTGGGCGACGAGGACTTCTATCGGTTCGACCACCGCATCATCTGGCAGCACGTCACCCGCCTCATCGGGCTCTCGCGCCCGGCCGACGTGGTCACTGTGCACGAGTCCCTTGCCATCGCGGGCAAGGCCGAAGAGGTGGGCGGGCTGGCCTATTTGAACGCCCTGGCCCACAACACTCCGTCCGCCGCCAATATCCGCCGCTATGCCGAGATCGTGCGCGAACGCTCCATGCTGCGCAAACTGGTCTCGGTGGCCGACGAAATCTCCGCGGCCGCCTTCAACCCCAAAGGCAAAGAGGCCCGGCAACTGCTGGACGAAGCCGAGTCGCGCGTGTTCCAGATCGCCCAGGAGGGCTCGCGCGGCGTGTCCGGCTTCCAGGACATCCAGCCCTTGCTGACCCAGGTGGTCGAGCGCATCGACGAGCTCTATCACCGGGAGGGGGATTCGGACATCACCGGCGTTCCCACCGGCTTCAGCGACCTGGACCGAATGACATCCGGCCTGCAGCCAGGCGACCTCATCATCGTCGCGGGGCGCCCGTCCATGGGGAAGACCTCGTTCTCCATGAATATCGGCGAGCACGTGGCCATCGAGCAGGGTTTGCCGGTGGCGGTGTTTTCCATGGAAATGGGTGCGGTGCAGCTGGCCATGCGTATGGTCGGGTCGGTGGGCATGCTGGACCAGCATCGCATGCGCACCGGCAAGCTGACCGCCGACGACTGGCCGCGCCTGACTCATGCCGTGCAGCAGGTGCAGGAAGCCCAGATCTACATCGATGAAACCCCCGCGCTCAGCTCCATGGAGGTGCGCGCCCGGGCGCGGCGCCTGGCGCGCCAATGCGGCCAGCTCGGCCTGATCATCATCGACTACATGCAGCTCATGTCCGCCAATTCGGCGGGCGAGAACCGGGCGACCGAAATCTCCGAAATCAGCCGTTCGCTGAAGGGCCTGGCCAAAGAGCTCAACTGCCCGCTCATTGCTCTGTCGCAGCTCAACCGCAGCCTGGAACAGCGCCCCAACAAGCGCCCCGTCATGAGCGACCTGCGCGAGTCGGGCGCCATCGAGCAGGATGCCGACCTGATTCTTTTCATTTACCGGGACGAGGTCTACAACCCCGACTCTCCCGACAAGGGCACGGCCGAGATCATCATCGGCAAGCAGCGTAACGGCCCCATCGGCAGCGTGCGGCTTACCTTCCAGGGCGCCAGCACCCGCTTCCTGAACTTCTCGTCGGGCATGGGCGGCGGCATGTAGCGTGCGCCCGCTGCCGGGTGCATTCATGTAAATCGAATCCGATCCTTGCGGGGGCCGGCGTCCGGCGCGTTCCGGCGCCCCGTTCAGTCCCGCCCGGGCGTCATGGCCAGGGCCAGGTCGTAGGCGGCGCGCAGCGAGCTGGGATCCGCAATGCCCTGGCCGGCGATGTCGAAGGCCGTGCCGTGGTCGACGCTGGTGCGCACGAAAGGCAGGCCCACGGTGACGTTGACGCCGTGATCCACGCCCAGATACTTGACGGGAATAAGGCCCTGGTCGTGGTATTGGGCGACGACGATGTCGAATTCGCCCCGCCGCGCCCGCATGAATACGGTATCGCCAGGCCAGGGCCCGCTGGCGTCGATGCCTTCGCGGCGCGCCTGTTCGATGGCGGGGCCGATGACCTGTACTTCCTCGAGGCCGAAGCGGCCGTTTTCGCCGGCATGGGGGTTAAGTCCCGCCACGGCCACGCGCGGCGCCGCCACGCCTGCCTGCAGACAGGCCTTGTGCGCCAGGCGTATGGTGTTCAGTTCGGTGTCGGGCGTAATGAGGGCGCTGACGTTGGCCAGGGCGGTATGGATGGTTGCCAGGATGACGCGCAGTTCGGGGTTGGCGAGCATCATGGCGTAATGTTCGGTGCCGGTGCGCTCGGCCAGGATCTCGGTGTGGCCGGGGTAGTCGGCGCCGCCGGCCTGCATGGCTTCCTTGTTGAGCGGCGCCGTCACGATGGCCCTCAGCAGGCCGCGGCCTGCGTCGTCGATGGCCTGGCACAGGTATTCATAGGCGCCTCTGCCGGCCTGCGCGTTGAGCCTTCCGGGAGGAAGATCGGCCGGCAGGGGCAGCCAGCGATTGATCACGGGCACGACGCCGGGTGCGGCCGTGCCGCCGGCGGGGGAGTCCAGCTCCTGGATCCGCAGCATGGCGTCCAGCCCCAGGCGCCGCAGCGTGCTTTGCAGGACGCCCGCGTCGCCGTACACCACGCCGTGGTACGGCAAGCCCTGGGCGAACAGCTTGGCGATGATTTCGGGGCCGATGCCCGCGGCGTCACCCATGGTGATGCCGATGGGCGGGCCGGCCCGGGCCATCATAGCGCTTCGCTGGCGTAGTCGGCCAGGCGCGAGCGCTCGCCGCGCTGCAGGGTTATGTGGCCCGCGTGCGGCCATCCCTTGAAGCGATCCACGACATAGGTCAGTCCCGAACTGCCCTCGGTGAGGTAGGGGGTGTCGATTTGCGCGATATTGCCCAGGCACACGATCTTGGTGCCCGGACCCGCCCGGGTTACCAGGGTCTTCATTTGCTTGGGCGTGAGGTTCTGCGCTTCGTCGATGATCAGGAACTTGTTCAGGAAGGTACGGCCGCGCATGAAGTTCAGGGACTTGACCTTGATGCGCGAGCGGATGAGCTCCATGGTGGAGTTCTTGCTCCATTCCTGGGCGCCGTTGCCGCCGCCCGAACCCGACATGACCTCGTTGCCGGCCCCCAGGTGCAGGACTTCCAGGTTGTCCTCCAGGGCGCCCATCCAGGGCAGCATCTTTTCTTCCTCGGTGCCGGGCAGGAAGCCGATGTCGTCGCCGACCGGGACGGTGGCGCGGGTGATGATGATCTCGTTGTAGCGCTTGGTTTCCAGCGTCTGGGTCAGCGCCGCCGCCAGGGCCAGCAGCGTCTTGCCGGTGCCGGCCTGGCCCAGCAGCGAGACGAAGTCGCATTCGGGGTTCATCAGCAGGTTCAGGGCGAAATTCTGTTCGCGGTTGCGCGCGGTGATGCCCCACACATTGTTCTTGCCATGGCTGTAGTCGCGCAGCGTCGCCAGCACCGCGCTTTTGCCGGTGACTTCCTTGACCTGGGCGTACAGGGGCAGTTCGCCTTCAAAATAGACGAACTCGTTGACGATGAACTCGGAGCACAGGGGGCCCTTGATGCGGTAGTACGTCGTGCCGCCTTGCTGCCAGGACTCCACGTCCTTGCCGTGCTTGGTCCAGAAGTTCTCGGGCAGCGGCAGCACGCCGTCGTACAGCAGGTCCGAGTCGTCCAGGACATGGTCGTTGAAGTAGTCCTCGGCCTGCATGCCCAGGGACAGCGCCTTGAGCCGCATATTGATGTCTTTCGACACCAGGGTGATCTGGCGCTTGGGCATGGTTTCCTGCAGCGCGTGCACGACGCTGAGGATGACGTTGTCGGCCTTGCCGTGGGGCAGTTCGATGGGCAGTTGGGAGTGCAGCGCCGTGGTCTGGAAATGCAGGGATCCCAGCGCCTCCTGGTTGCCCAGGGTGTCGAGCGCTATGCCGTCCTTCAGTTTGCTGGAGGTGCCCACCAGGCCGTCCAGGAAGCGGCTGACCTGGCGCGCATTGCGCGCCACCTCGGACATGCCCTTTTTTTGGTGATCGAGCTCTTCGAGCACGATCATAGGCAGGAAGATGTCGTGTTCTTCGAACTTGAACAGCGAGTTGGGGTCGTGCAGCAGCACATTGGTGTCCAGGACGAACAATTTGCGCCGCGCCGCGGGCAGGCGGGTTTTCTTCTTGGGGCGCGCGCTGCCGACCACGGACAGGCGCGGCGACTCGGGAGACGGCGCGGGGGCTGCCGGGGGTTGTGCGGGTTGCTTGGCAACGGGAGCGGGCGGGACTTCGAGAATGTCAGACTCTTCCGCGAGCCGGGCTTCGGCGGCGCCAACGAGTGCTCCCATCAGGTTTGGCAGCTTGGGTAGCGGCATAAGGTGTGTGCTCCTGTGCGTTGTAAAGTCGTCGAAACAAAAATGTGCCCCCCACGCTGCGCCTTCGGCTTGCTGCCCCCCCAAGGGGGGCGCTTTTTGCCTTGGGGGCGGCCCGGCGGCAAAATATGCCCCTCACGCTGCGCCTTCGGCTTGCTGCCCCCCGAGGGGGCTTTTTTGCCTTGGGGCGGCCCGGCGGCAAAAATCGGGCTATTTATTGCCGGCGCGCTCCTTCAGTGTTTGCAGGACCTCGTCGACATGGCCCGGCACCCGCAGCTTGCGCCATTCGTGGACCAGGGTGCCTTCGGGGTCGATCAGGAACGTGCTGCGTTCGATGCCTCTTACCTGTTTACCGTACATGTTTTTCATTTTGATGACGTCGAAGAGGCTGCACAGCGTTTCGGCGCCGTCGGAAATGAGCGGGAAGGGCAGGCCCTGTTTTTCGGCGAAGCCGGCATGCGACTTGAGCGAATCGCGTGAAATGCCGATTACCGTGCATTCCGCGGCCAGGAAGTCCTTGTAATGGTCGCGGAAGTCCTGGGATTCGGTGGTGCAGCCCGGAGTGTTGTCCTTGGGATAAAAATACAGGACGGCCCATTTGCCCCGCAATGCGGCGGGGCTGATCTCGCCTTGCGTGCTTTGGGCGGTGAAGTCGGGCAGGGGCTGTCCAACGGTGACTTGGCTCATGGTTTTACGGCTCCAGGGGGAGAAGGGCGGCGACGACCCGCCGTCCTTCGGACATCAGAATGTTGTAGGTGCGGGCGGCGGCCTGGGTGCTCATGGCTTCGACGCCGATGCCAAGCTCGAGGAGGGGCTGGGTGACGTGGCGGGGCAGAAACCGCTGGGTATGGCCCGTGCCGATCAGCACGACCTCGGGGGCGCCATCGGGCTTTTGCGCGGGTTCGCCGTCGAGAAAGGCCATGGGATCGGCGGCGGCGTTTTCCAGGCCGGCAATCTGGCGCAGTTGCGCCGCGTTGATGTCGCCGACCTGGCTGACCTCCCAGCGCTGGATATCGCCTTCGGGACTAAAATAGACCGCGTGCTGGTAGGCGACGGCGTTGATTTCGATGTAGTCCGGACCGTAGGCGGTCACGGTGTTCAGCGCTGGATTCGATTCGGCTTGCAGTTGCACTCAAAAAACTCCCTTGATCACCTTGATCATAGCGCAATCCGGCGGCTTGCAGCATGCCGGGATTTCCGCCGTCCGCGTGCCCGGGAACCGCTCCGCAGGCTTCCGCCGGGGGCGAGGTTTCGTCGGTGGCCGGGTTTTGCCTGCCTACCCCTATCGTTTACACTAATGGGTTGTTTGCGGTATGTCCCGACTTCGGCTAGATTACATAGTTTGTTGCACTGCAACCAGTGCATCGCATGGGCGGCCGGGAAACAGGCCGCCGACAGGCCCGGTACCCACTTTTTCCTATCCCAAGGATACATAATGACGAGTTTTCCCCGCATAGAGCGTTTGCCACCCTACGTTTTCAACATCACCGGCGAATTGAAAATGGCGGCGCGGCGACGAGGCGAAGACATCATCGACATGTCCATGGGCAACCCTGACGGCCCCACGCCCAAGCACATCGTCGACAAGCTCATCGAGGTCGCGGGCCGGCCCGACACGCACGGCTACTCGGTTTCCAAAGGCATTCCGCGCCTGCGCAAGGCCATTACCGGCTGGTATCAGCGGCGTTACGGAGTCGAACTGAACCCCGACACCGAGGCCATCGTCACCATCGGCTCCAAAGAGGGCCTGGCGCACCTGATGCTTGCCACGCTGGACCGGGGCGACACGGTGCTGGTGCCCAATCCCAGCTACCCCATACACATCTATGGCGCGGTCATCGCCGGCGCCAACATCCGTTCCGTTCCCATGGTTCCGGGCCTGGATTTCTTCGAGGAAATCGAGCGCGCGGTGCGCGAAAGCATTCCCAAGCCCAAGATGATGATCCTGGGTTTCCCCAGCAATCCCACGGCGCAATGCGTGGACCTGACCTTCTTCGAGCGCATCGTGGCGCTGGCCAAAGAGCACGGCATCCTGGTGGTGCACGACCTGGCCTATGCCGACATCACCTTCGACGGTTATGTGGCGCCGTCCATCATGCAGGTCGAAGGCGCGCGCGACGTGGCGGTCGAGTTCTTCACCATGAGCAAAAGCTACAACATGGCTGGCTGGCGCATCGGTTTCATGGTGGGCAACAGCGAACTCGTCAACGCCCTGGCCCGCATCAAGAGCTATCACGACTACGGCACGTTCACGCCCATTCAGGTCGCCGCCATCGCCGCCCTCGAAGGACCGCAGGACGGCGTGGCGCGGGTGGTCGAGCAATACCGCAACCGGCGCGACGTGCTGGTCAAGGGGCTGCACGAAGCCGGCTGGATGGTCGACGTTCCCAAGGCATCCATGTACGTCTGGGCGAAGATTCCCGAACCCTACCAGGCGATGGGCTCGCTCGAGTTCTCCAAGAAGCTGCTGAACGAAGCCAAGGTCGCGGTTTCGCCTGGCATCGGCTTTGGCGAGTACGGCGACGGCTATGTGCGCTTCGCCATGATCGAGAACGAGCAGCGTACCCGCCAGGCTGTACGCGGCATCAAGGAAATGTTCCGCAAGGACGGGCTGGTCAAATGAGCAGTCGTCCCGTAAAAGTCGGTTTGCTGGGTCTTGGCGTGGTGGGCGGCGGCACCTGGAAGGTGCTTACGCGCAACGCCGAGGAAATCGCGCGGCGCGCCGGCCGCAGCATCGAGGTGGCCGCGGTGGCGGTGCGCGACGTTGAAAAAGCCAGGAGGCTCGTGGGCGGCGACGTGTTCGTCACCCGCGACGGCCTCGAGGTCGTGCGCCGCCCGGATATCGACATCGTGGTCGAGCTCATCGGCGGCGACACGCTGGCCCGCGAACTGGTCATGGAAGCCCTGAACCAGGGCAAGCATGTCGTCACCGCCAACAAGGCCCTGCTGGCCAAGCACGGCAACGAGATCTTCGCCGCCGCGCACGCCAAGGGCCTGATGGTGCTGTTCGAAGCGGCCGTGGCCGGCGGCATTCCCATCATCAAGGCCATGCGCGAAGGCCTGACGGCCAACCGCATCCAGTGGCTGGCCGGCATCATCAACGGCACGACCAATTTCATCCTGTCGGAAATGCGCCTGCGCGGCCTGTCGTTCGCCGAAGCGCTGGCCGACGCCCAGCGCCTTGGCTATGCCGAAGCCGATCCCACCTTCGACGTCGAAGGCGTGGACGCCGCGCACAAGCTCACCCTGCTGGCTTCGCTGGCTTTCGGCATTCCCGTGCAGTTCGACAAGGCCTATATCGAAGGCATTTCGCACCTGGCCGGCGAAGACATGGGGCACGCCAAGCGCCTGGGCTACCGCATCAAGCTGCTGGGCATCACCCGCCGCCGCGAAGACGGCATCGAACTGCGCGTGCATCCCACACTGGTGCCGGTAGAGCGCGTGCTGGCCAGCGTCGAAGGCGCCATGAATGCGGTGCAGGTGTATGGCGACGCCGTGGGCGGCACGCTGTATTACGGGCAGGGCGCGGGCGAGCTCCCCACGGCCTCCGCCGTGGTGGCCGACCTGGTCGACGTGGCCCGGCTGCAGGCGGCCGACCCCGAGCACCAGGTGCCGTATCTGGCCTTCCAGCCCGACGCCATGGTCGACACCCCCATCCTGCCCATGTCCGAAGTCGTGTCGTCGTATTACCTGCGCCTGCGTGTCGAGGACCGTCCCGGCGTTCTGGCCGACCTGGCCCACATCCTGGCCGATTGCAGCATTTCCATCGGCTCCATGTTCCAGGAACCGCACGGGGCCGATGACGCCGACATCATCTTCCTGTCGCATCAGGCGCGCGAAGGCGACGTCGACCAGGCCATACAGAAAATCCAGACGCTGCCGTTCGTCAAATCCGAAGTCACTCGCCTACGGGTCGAAAGCTTGCTATGAAATACAGATCCACCCGCGGCGGCATGCCGCCTCTTTCCTTCTCGGACATTTTGCTCGAAGGCCTTGCCCCCGACGGCGGCCTGGCCTTGCCCGAAGCGTTTCCCCAGATCGACGGGCAAATGCTCGAGTCCTGGCGCACGCTCAGCTATGCGGGGCTTGCCGCCGAAGTCCTGGGCCTGTTCATCGACGACATCCCCCAGGCCGAACTGAACCGCCTGGTGCATCAGGCGTACCGCCCCGATATTTTCGATGCCGCCGAAATCGTGCCGCTCAAGCCCTTGTCCGAGGGCATGAGCCTGCTCGGCCTGTCGCAGGGGCCGACCCTGGCGTTCAAGGACATGGCCATGCAGTTCCTGGGCCAGGTGTTCGAATATGTGCTGGCCCAGCGCAACGCCACGCTCAACATCCTTGGCGCCACCTCGGGCGACACCGGCTCGGCCGCCGAATACGCCTTGCGCGGCAAGCGGGGCATCTCGGTGTTCATGCTTTCGCCGTTCGGCCGCATGAGCGACTTCCAGCGCGCCCAGATGTATTCGCTGCAGGACCCCAACATCCACAACCTGTCGCTCAAGGGTGTCTTCGACGACTGCCAGGACATCGTCAAGGCGCTTTCCGGCGACCTGCAGTTCAAGGCCAAGTACCACCTTGGCGTGGTCAATTCCATCAATTGGGCGCGCATTGCGGCGCAGGTCGTGTATTACTTCTGGGGGTGGCTGCGCGCCACCTCCGGCCCGGGACAGCAGGTGTCCTTCGCCGTGCCGTCGGGCAATTTCGGCAACATCCTGTCGGGCCATATCGCCCGCTCCATGGGCCTGCCGGTGCGCCGGCTGGTGCTGGCCACCAACGAAAACAACGTGCTCGAAGAGTTCTTCCGCACGGGTATCTACAGACCGCGTTCCGCCGCCCAGACCCATGCAACCTCCAGCCCGTCCATGGACATTTCGCGTGCGTCGAATTTCGAGCGCTTCGTGTTCGACCTGGTCGGCCAGGATGGCGGCAAGGTGCGCGCCTTGTGGGACCAGCTTGCCCGCGAAGGCGAGTTCGACCTCAGCGCCATGCAGCCAAGGTTCGAAGCCGAGTACGGCTTCGTCGGCGGGCTGAGTACGCATGCCGACCGTCTGCAGACCATACGCTCGGTGTACGAAAGCTCGGGCGTGCTCATCGACCCGCACACGGCCGACGGCGTCAAGGTAGCCGGGCAATACGTCGAGCCGGGCATCCCGATGCTGGTGCTCGAAACCGCGCTGCCCGCCAAGTTCAGCGAAACCATCGAACAGGCCATAGGCCGTCCGGCCGAACCTCCCGCCCATTTGCGCAGCCTGGCCAGCCTGCCGCAGCGGGTCCAGGTCATGGACTGCGACGTGCAGCAGGTGCGCCGCTATATCGAGCAGCACGCTGCCTGACGTAAACGGCGCAGGCTCTTGTGCGGCTAAAATGCCGTACAGGAGCAACAGGCTTTGTTGCGCCGGGAGGTGACGATGTCCGCTACAGTGCCCAGGGTCAGCTTGATCGGTGTGCCCACCGATGTCGGCGCGGGAAGCCGCGGCGCGGGCATGGGCCCGCAGGCGCTAAGAGTGGCGGGCCTGCGGCCGGCGCTCGAACGCCTGGGGGTGCTTGTGGACGATCGCGGCGATCTTTCCGGCCCCGTCAATCCTGAATCCGCACCCTGCGGCGGTTATCGGAATCTGGCCGAGGCCGTGCAATGGAACCAGCGGGTGCACGAAGCCGTCTATCGCGAATTGTCCTTGCGGAACGTACCGGTGGTGCTGGGCGGAGATCACAGCATTGGCATCGGGTCCATCAGCGCGGTGGCGCGCCATTGCCGGGAGGCCGGCCGCCAATTGCGGGTATTGTGGCTGGATGCGCATGCCGATTGCAATACCGCGGCACTGACGCCCAGCGGCAATATCCACGGCATGCCGGTCGCCTGCCTGCTGGGCCTGGGGCCCGAGGCATTGACGGGCCTGGCCGGTTTCACCCCCGCCCTGCAAGCGGATGATATCCGCCATATTGGCGTGCGCAGCGTCGACCCGGGAGAAAAGCAGCTGGTGCACGATGCCGGCCTCGAAGTCTTCGACATGCGCTACATCGATGAGGCGGGCATGCAGGCGACGATGCGGGAGGCGCTGCGCGGCGTGGGCGACGGCGCGCACGTGCATGTCAGTTTCGACGTCGATTATCTGGATCCCGAGATCGCGCCGGGCGTGGCCACGACCGTGCGTGGCGGCCCCACCTATCGGGAAGCCCAGTTGTGCATGGAAATGGTGGCCGATACCGGCTGCCTGGCTTCGCTGGACATCGTCGAGCTGAACCCCGCCCTGGACGTGCGCAACCGCACGGCGGAACTGGCCGTCGACCTGGTGGAAAGCCTGTTCGGCAAAAGCACTTTGATGCGGCGGCGCTAGCGTGCTGTGTGACGGGGGGCTCTTCATGCCGGCCTGTGGCCGCTGCAGAGCTCCATGGCAAGCGCTTGCCATTGCCGGGATCGGGTAATATTGCTGAAATTCCCGAGAGGGGAGGCCGTGCGGGCCGCGGCGCTGCCATGGCGGCCCGTGCTCTGTCGGATTGCTGCCCTCGAATGCATCCTGAACAGGCTTATTCATGCTGACCTTCAATCATTTCTTCGCAGTAGGCATAGGTGCGGCCCTTGGCGCCATCTGCCGCTGGCTGCTCGGTATGTGGCTGAATCATTCCGGCGTGCTGGTGCCTTGGGGCACTCTGGCCGCCAACTTCATCGGCGGCTATATCATTGGCGTGGCGCTTGGGGCTTTCCTGTTCTATCCGTCGGTGCCCGACTGGGTCAAGCTGTTCATCACCACGGGCTTCCTGGGCGGGCTGACAACGTTCTCGACGTTTTCCGCCGAAGTGGTGGGCATGCTCGAACGCGGCGCCTATGCGTCGGCCCTGGCCTACGGCGGCGTCAGCCTGTTCGGCACGCTGGCCCTGACCGCCCTGGGCCTGGCCACGATGCACGCGCTGCGTTAGATCCTGCCAACCCTTGTCACGGAGTCGCACCGGGTTTTGAATCGGCCGCGATCAGCTCGGCCGCCCGCTTGCCGCTGCGCACCGCGCCTTCGAGCACGGCCGGGTAGCCGGTATCGGTCCAGTCTCCGCAAACCCAGATGCCTGGCCATGGCGTGGCATTGCCCGGGCGCCGCATCGCGGGCAGGGCCGCGAAAGTGGCCCGCTTTTCGACGATCAGTTCATCCGCGACGATTTCGGGCATGGGCGCAAAGCCTGCGGCTTGTTCCCGGACCTGCTCGATGATGGCGGCAACTACCTGGTCGCGGGGCAGGCGGGCAAGCGCTTGCGCGTCGCTGATGACGATGGACAGCAGGCCGGTCGGGGCGGAGGCGGGCGCGATGGCGCTTCGGTCGAACAGCCATTGGCCGAAATGCAGCCGTTGCGGCGCTTCGTCCAGCATGAGCATGGCATGCGGCAGGCCCCAGGGGCGTGCTGTTTTCAGCGACAGAGTGGCGATGGGGCGATGCTCCATCGCCGCCAGCCCGGCCAGCAGGGGGGCTGCAGCCGGTACAAAGGGCAAGGAGCGGAGCAAGCGGGCGGCTGGCAGGGCGCCGGCGGCAACGACCACGGCATCGAAGCTTTCGCCGTCGATGCCGGCCTGCGATGCCGTGCCTGTCAGCGAACGCACGCTATGGCCGCGGCGTATGTCGAGGGAGGCGGGCAGGCGATCGGGCCATAGCCGCGACAGATCCACCTTGGGGATCAGCACCCTGGAAGCGGACTTCGGGCCGCCCAGGCTGTCCCGCAGCACGGTGGCCAGCAATTGCGCGCTGGCCTCTGCAAGCGGCGTATTGAGAGCGGCCAGGCACAGAGGATGCCAGAAGCGGCGGATGAGATGCGCCGATTGGCGCTGCTGTTCCAGCCAGGGCAGAACGGCCAGGTGTTCGCCCACGATCCAGCGGCGGCGCCGCAACTGCCCGATTGCCGCGAGCAGTCGCCATTTTTCTCCCCACGATATGCCTCTTGCGGCGAGCACGGCGGCCAGCAGGTGCCAGGGGGCCGGCCAGTCGGGGGCGGCGAACCGGAAGCCGCCATTGGCGCTGCGCAGGGCCAGGGACTCTTCGTGCAGCACGTCGGCCCTGGCGATGCCCAGGCTTTCGATCAGGGCCAGGGTTTCGGTGTAGGCGCCAAGCAGAATATGCTGGCCATTGTCGATATCCAGGCCCAGCCTTGGCGCGTGCACGCGGCGGGCGCGGCCGCCCAGCGTATGGGCGGCCTCGAATACCGTTACCGCGTGGCCGGCGCCGTCCAGGTGAACGGCGGCGCTAAGGCCCGCCCAGCCCGCGCCGATCACGCCTATCTTCATCTGCCCAGGCGCTTGACCACGCTGCGTCCGCCGCTGACCCAGGTTTTCCAGGCCAGCCAGAACTTGCGTATGGGGGTCAGCGAAATGCGCTGATCCAGGACCTGCCAGTTCTCGCGTTCGATTTCGACGAGCAGGGCGTGGTAGATGGCCGCCATGGCCAGGCCGGGTCGTTGCGCGCGCCGATCGGCCTCGGGCAGCGCCTGCATGGCTTCGCGGTAGTATTGCCGCGCGCGTTCCGTCTGGAAGCGCATGAGATCGACGAAGCGTTCCGAGTGCTGGCTGTTCAGGATTTCGGAGGCCTTGACGTCGAAGCGCTGCAGTTCGTCGACGGGCAGATAGATGCGGCCTCTGCGGGCATCGTCGCCGATGTCGCGGATGATGTTGGTCAATTGGAAGGCCAGCCCCAGCTTGTCGGCGTATTCCAGGGTGGACGGATCGGTATAGCCGAATATACCCACCGAAAGCTCGCCCACCACGCCAGCCGCGTGCCAGCAGTATTTGCGCAGGCCGGGCCAGTCCAGATAGCGGCTTTGATCCAGATCCATTTCCATGCCTTGGACTATGGCATGCAGGCGGGAAGCTGTTATGCGGCAGGACTCCAGGTGCGGAGCCAGGGCCTGCATGACGGGGTGCTCGGCGCGCCCTTCGAACAGTTCGTCGATCTGTTTGTCCCACCATGCCAGCTTGACGCGGGCTACGGAAGGATCCGAGCATTCATCGACGACGTCGTCCACTTCGCGGCAAAAGGCGTAAAGCGCCGTGATCGCCCTGCGGCGCTCGGGAGGGAGAAACAAAAAGGCGTAATAGAAGCTGGAGCCGCTTTGTACGGCCTTGTTCTGACAATATTCGTCGGGACTCATGCGTTGTCGGGATCAGGGGAATCGAGTGCGTTTTTTTGGGGTTGATGCAGGGCGCGCCATAAAAGCAAAATCCAGTCGGGCTTGCCGATGGCCGGGCGACGAGTGAAGATGTCGTAGTGTAGCTGTTCCAGGCGCTCGAGGATACGCAGGCCGCCGTGCATGACCAGGCGCAGTTCGAACCCCGCGCGTCCCCCCAGGCGCAACGCCAGCGGCCATCCGCGCAGCAGCAGTCCGCGTGCGTGCAGCGCCTGCTCGCGCATCAGCGCCTGCCAGGACGCGCCGGCTTGGCGCTGGCCGATGTCGTCTTCGGTCACGCCGTGGCGCAGCAGGGCGTCCTGCGGAATATAGACCCGGCCCTTGCTCCAGTCGATGGCCACGTCCTGCCAGAAGTTGACGAGCTGCAGGCCGGTGCACAAAGCGTCGGCATCGCCGATGTTTTCGTCGCTGGCCGCGCCGTACAGGTGCAACATCAGCCGGCCAACCGGGTTGGCCGAGCGCGAACAGTAGTCGAGCAGGGCGGCCTGGTTCGGGTAGCGGTGCATGACGACGTCCTGCTCGAAGGCCGACAGCAAGTCGAAGAAGGGGGGCAGCGGCAGGCTGAATTGCCGGATGCTTCGGTGCAGCGGCTCGAACACGGCATGGCGCGGATCGGCCGGGCCGAGCAGCAGACTGCCGTCCTGGATTTGCCGCAGGGCCTCCCGGTAGCCGGCCAGCAGGGCCAGCCGCTGATTGGGCAGGGCCTGGCCCTCGTCGGCGATATCGTCGGCGCTGCGTGCAAAATGGTAAATATGCGTGACGGGTTCGCGCAGGGCCCGGGGCAAGAGCACCGAGGCGACGGGAAAGTTTTCGTAGTGTTCGACAGCCATGTATGGTCGTGAGATGGAATTCCGGTGTGCGGGCGGGCGCCTCGCGGCCAAGGCATTTTTACCCATTGTGGCAAAATTTTCCCTGGTTCGTTTCACGCGGGCGGACGACTTGGATTAGACTTTGGGCAACTAGGGAGCAGAGTAGTTATGCCACGTCCAATTTCGGCAACGATTTCGTTGCCGTCTTTACGTCACAATCTGGCGGCAACCGCAGCGCAATTCAATGACGCGAATGCTTTGCGTCCAGGCCCGAAGCCGAAAATATGGGCGGTCATCAAGGCCAATGCCTATGGCCATGGCATACATAATGCCGTACAAGCCTTCGAGCGCGCCGACGGGCTGGCCATGCTGGATCTGGACGAGGCGGTGCAATGCCGCGAGGCGGGCTGGAGCAAGCCCATCCTGCTGCTCGAAGGGGCGTTCCGGGCCGCCGATCTTGAAGTCATCGACCATTATAGTTTAACGGCCACGGTGCATAGCGCCGAACAGATCGCCATGCTGGAAGGCGCCCGGCCGGCGGCGCCCTTCGATGTCTTCGTCAAGCTGAACACCGGCATGAACCGCCTGGGATTTTCGCCCGCCGAATATCGCGGCGCCTATGCGCGCATCGAGCAACTGCGCCAAAGCGGCGTCGTGGGTTCCATGGGCAAGATGACGCACTTCGCGCGCGCCGACGACAGCCCCGAAGTCACCGCCGAACAGATTCGCATCTACAATGAAGTCACCCATGGCTTGCCGGGCGCCGACAGCGTCTGCAATTCGGCGGCGTCGTTCACCCGGGGGCTTTGGCAATCGCTTGCCTCGGGATTGCCGCAATGGATCAGGCCCGGGATCTGCCTGTATGGCGCTTCGCCGTTTGCCGCGCGCTCGGCGCAAAGCATGGGGCTGCTGCCGGCCATGACGCTGCGCGCCGAGCTCATCAGCGTGCGCGACATTCCCGCTGGAGCAGGGGTCGGCTACGGCCATGTCTTCACGGCAAGCGCGCCCATGCGCATCGGCGTCGTGGCTTGCGGCTATGCCGACGGCTATCCCCGCCATGCTCCCAACGGCACGCCGGTGGTCGTCGACGGGGTGCGCACCCGCCTGCTTGGGCGCGTCTCCATGGACATGCTCATCGTCGATCTCGATCCCGTGCCGGGCGCGCGCGCGGGGTCGCAGGTGGTATTGTGGGGCGAGGGCGGGCCTTCGGTCGACGAGGTCGCGGCGGCATGCGGAACCATTGGTTATGAATTACTATGCGCGGTTGCGCCACGGGTGCCGAAAATCATTGAAAAGGACGAATCGTGAAGAATAAGTGCGTGCTGGTAACTGGGGCGACAAAAGGCATAGGCTGGGCCATCAGCCGGCGGCTGGCCGACCTGGGCTGCCACGTCGTGGGCCTGGCGCGGCATACCCAGGACATCGATTTTCCGGGCTACCTGTATTCCTGCGACCTGCAGAACGCCGGCGAAACCGAAGACATCCTGCGCGTCATCCGCGAAAAGTATCCGGTCGACGCCATCGTCAACAATGTCGGCCTGGTCAAGCCCGAGCCGCTGGGCGAAGTGGACCTGGCTTCCCTTTACAACGTCCTGGATCTCAACGTGCGGGTGGCCGTGCAGGTTACCCAGGCTTTCGTGCCCTCCATGAAGGCGCGCCAGGAAGGCCGCATCGTCAATATATGCAGCCGCGCCACTTCGGGCTCGCTCGAGCGCACCAGCTATTCGGCGGCCAAAAGCGCGCTCATCGGCTGCACCAAGACCTGGGCGCTGGAGCTCGCCGAGTATGGCATCACGGTCAATGCCGTATCGCCGGGGCCCATCGAAACCGAGCTGTTCCGCGCCGGCCATCCGGCCGGCAGCGATGCCGAGAAGCGGGCGCTGGCCTCCATTCCCATGCGCCGCCTGGGGCAGCCGGCCGATGTCGCGGCCGCGGTCACCTTCTTCTTGTCGCCCGAGGCCAACTACATTACCGGGCAGGTCCTGGGCGTGGACGGCGGCGGCAGCCTGGCCGGCCGCTAGCGTCAGCCGGTACACTTGGGCATGGCCAAATCCAAAACCCTGTATGTCTGCAGCGAATGCGGCGGCACCTGCCCCAAATGGGAGGGCAAGTGCCCCCATTGCGGCTCCTGGAACACTCTGGTCGAATCGGTCGCGGCGCCGCCGGCGGCGTCGCATCGCTTTGCCCCGCTGGCCGAAGCCAGCCCGGTGCGCAGCTTGTCCGAGATTGAGGCGCGCGAGCTGCCGCGCCAGCCTTCGGGCATCCCCGAGTTCGACCGCGTGCTGGGCGGCGGCCTGGTGCCGGGCGGGGTGGTGCTTATCGGCGGCGACCCGGGCATCGGCAAGTCCACGCTTCTGCTGCAGGCGCTGGCGTCCTTGTCCAGCGTAGTGCCGGTGCTGTACGTCACGGGCGAAGAGTCCGCCGAACAGGTCGCCCTGCGCGCGCGGCGCCTGGATTTGTCCACCGGCAGCGTCAACCTGCTGGCTGAGATCCGCCTGGAGTCCATCGTGGCCACACTGGCCGAGCAGCGGCCTGCGGTGGCCGTCATCGATTCCATCCAGACCTTGTATTCCAGCGACCTGAGCGCGGCGCCCGGCTCGGTGTCGCAGGTGCGCGAGTGCGCGGCCCAGCTTACCCGCGTCGCCAAGCAGACCGGCATCGCCATCGTGTTGATCGGCCATGTCACGAAAGACGGCGCCTTGGCCGGCCCCCGCGTGCTCGAGCACATCGTCGACACCGTCCTGTATTTCGAAGGCGACACACATTCTTCGTTCCGCCTCGTCCGGGCTTTCAAGAACCGCTACGGCGCGGTCAACGAACTCGGCGTTTTCGCCATGACCGACCGGGGCCTGCGCGGCGTGGCCAATCCCTCGGCCCTGTTTCTGTCGCAGCACGACAGCGACGTGGCGGGCTCCTGCGTCATGGCCACCCAGGAAGGCACCCGGCCGCTGCTGGTCGAAATCCAGGCCCTGGTCGATAGCGCCCATGTACCCAATCCACGGCGCTTGTCGGTGGGGCTGGAAAGCACGCGCCTGGCCATGCTGCTGGCGGTATTGCACCGCCACGCCGGCGTGGCCACTTTCGACCAGGACGTCTTCGTCAATGCCGTGGGCGGCGTCAAAATAGCCGAGCCGGCGGCGGACTTGCCTGTGCTGCTGGCCATCATGTCCTCGCTGCGCAACAAGCCGCTGCCCAAGGGGCTGATCGTTTTCGGCGAGGTTGGCCTGGCCGGCGAGATCCGCCCGGCGCCGCGCGGCCAGGAGCGCCTGAAGGAAGCAGCCAAGCTGGGCTTCAACCTGGCTCTCATTCCCAAGGCCAATGCGCCGCGCCAGCCCATCGAAGGTCTGGAGGTCTGGGCGGTCGACCGGGTCGATGCGGCCATCGACCGGTTGCGCTAAAGTGATCCTTTTCCCGCAGCCAGCGAGGCCAGCTCGTGTCGTTTGACGGTTTGATCCATCTTCTTCTTCCCGGTGCGCGGGCGCTGCTGCGCGACGCCCGCTCGGGAGAGCTGCGCCTCTTGGCTCTGGCCCTCGTCATTGCCGTGGCGGCGGTCAGCAGCGTGGGCTTCCTGAGCGACCGGGTCGGCCGCGGGCTGGACCGCAATTCGGCCCAGATGCTGGGCGGCGACCTGGCCGTGCAATCCAGCAATCCGCTGCAGCCGGGGCTGATCGAGCGGGCGGCAGAGTTGGGCCTGACAACGGCCCGTACCGTGCAGTTTCCGTCGATGCTGAGCACGGCGGATGGTTCGCAACTGGTTTCCCTCAAGGCGGTTCAGGCGGGCTACCCTTTGCGCGGCACGCTCAAGCTGGCGCGAACGCCCGGCGGCCCGGGCGAGCCCGCCCACGGTGTGCCGGAACGAGGGACGGTCTGGGTGGACGCCCAGGTGCTTGCATTGCTGAACCTGCAACTGGGCGATGCGCTGCAGGTGGGCGATGCCAGCATGAAGGTGACGGGCACCATCGAGTTCGAACCCGATCGCAGCGTGCAGTTCATCAATGTGGCGCCGCGCGCCATGATCAATCTGGACGATCTGCCGGCCACGGGCCTGGTGGGGCCGGGCAGCCGCGTGCACTACACGCTGCTGGCGGCCGGCCCGGCTTCGGCCGTCGAGCGCTACGAAAACTGGCTCAAGCCGCAATTGCGCCCGGGGCAGGAGTTGCGCACGTTGGACTCGGCCCGGCCGGAGATCACCGGCTCGCTCAAGCGCGCCCATCAATTCCTGATCCTGGTGGCCTTGCTGGCCGTAATGATCGCGGCCGTTGCGATTGCCCTGGCGACCCGGCGCTTTGCGCTGCGCCACCGCGACGGCATTGCGGTAATGCGCTGCCTGGGGGCCGCCTGGCGCCAACTTAGAGTAATGCTGTGGGTGGAATTCTTGCTGTTGGCATTGCTGGGTTCCGCCGCGGGCTGCGCAATCGGCTACGGGATGCAGCATGCTTTGGGCGCCGTGGTCGCCCAGTGGTTCCAGACTGTCTTGCCCGCCGCCGGCTGGAGCCCCGTCTGGCAAGGCCTGGCCACGGGCGTGCTGTTGCTGCTTGGCTTCTCGCTGCCCGCGCTCGCCGCCTTGCGCCATGTGTCGCCGTCACAGGTCCTGCGCCGGGAATACACGCTGAAAAAACGCCATCGCTGGCCCTCCGCAATCGCGGGCGGGGCGGCGTTTTACGGGCTGGCCTGGTGGATTTCGAACGATGCCCGCCTCAGCCTGGTGATGTGCGCCGGATTCCTGGCGGCCCTGGGCCTGTTCACCTTGGCGGCCTGGGCTGCTGTCTGGCTGCTGCGGCGTGTCCGGCCCTTGGCGGCCGGCCGTCCGGCCCTGCGCTTCGCCCTGGCCGGCCTGGTGCGCCGCAAGGCCCTGACCATCACGCAGGCCGGCGCGCTGTCGATAGGCCTGATGGTGCTGTTGTTGCTTACGCTGGTGCGCACCGATTTGCTGACTGGATGGCTGAATACCGTGCCGGCGGACGCGCCCAATACATTTCTTATCAATATCCAGCCCGACCAGCGCGGGCCCCTCGGCCAACGCCTGGAGCAGGCGGGGTTGGGCGCCCAGGCGCTGTCGCCCATGGTGCGCGGCAGGCTGATCGCCATCAATGGCAAGGCTGTGCGCAGCGAGGATTACGACGGCGATCGCGCCAGGCGCCTGGTGGAGCGCGAGTTCAACCTGTCCTACCTGGATGCCTTGCCGGCCAGTAATACCATAGTCGCGGGGCGCTGGCTCGATCCGGCGCGCGACGAGGTTTCGCTGGAGGAAGGGCTGGCCGAGACCTTGGGCATCAAACTGGGCGACCACATAACCTTCGAGGTTGCGGGGCAGCCCGTCAAGGTGGCGGTAACCAGCCTGCGCAAGGTCAAGTGGGATTCCTTCGACGTGAATTTCTTTGCGGTGCTGTCGCCCGTTGCCTTGCGCGACGCACCGGCTACCTTCATTACGTCGTTCCACTTGCCGCCCGACAAGGCTTCCTTCAAGCCGCGGTTGATCCACGAGTTTCCCAACCTGACCATCTTCGACGTCGGCGCCATCCTGGAGCAGATAAAGAATATTCTCGGGCAGGCCGTGCAGGCGGTCCAACTGCTGTTCCTGTTTACCTTCGCCGCGGGCCTGGTCGTGCTGGCGGCCGCGTTTGCGTCCACGCGCGACGAGCGCATGCACGAAGCGGCGGTCTTGCGGGTGCTGGGCGCCAGTTCGAGCTTGTTGTCGGGTTCCCTGCGCCTGGAAATGCTGCTCATCGGCGCCTTGTCGGGTGTCCTGGCGGCGTCCGGCGCGGTGGCGGTCGCGGCGGCGCTGGCCCATTGGGTGTTCGAGTTTCCGTTTTCGCCGCCCTGGTGGCCATGGCCCGCGGGCATCGTCCTGGGCGGCGCAGCGGCCTGGGTTGGCGGCGGCCTGGCGCTTCGCGGGGTGTTGACCGCGCCTCCCATGGCTTCTCTTCGCGAGGTGGCATGACCGTTTCGTACTCCGCCCCCCGGACCCTGGCATTTACCGGCGGCGCGCTCCGGTTTGCGCCGGATCGCGTGGCCGAACCCGAGCCGCAACTGTTCGATCCCGCCAATCCGGCGCTGGGCGCACGGCCCGTGAGCGTGGGCGGCCGCCAGGCGGCATGGTACGTAAACAGGCCCGGCCTGGGAGCAGCGGTCTTGCGGCATTATCGGCGCGGAGGGCTGGTTGCCCGGATCAGCCTCGATCTCTATCTCTGGACGGGCGCGGCGCGCACGCGCTCGTTCGCCGAATTCGACATTCTGGATTTCCTGTACCAGAAAGGGCTGCCGGTGCCCAGGCCGCTGGCGGCGGCCTACTGGCGCGGCGGCTTGCGCTACCGGGCCGCCATCGTCACCGAGCTGATCCCCGGGGCTCGAACCCTGGCCCGGAGCCTGGACGACTGCCGGCCCGAGGCGGTTGCCCAGGCCATCCATGCCATGCACGAGGCCGGTGTATGGCACGCCGACCTCAATGCCTTCAATATCCTGATCGATGCGGCGGGCAAGGCCTGGCTCATCGATTTCGACCGGGGGCGCCGCTGCGTCGTCGATGCGGCGCGGCGTCGGGACAATTTGCTGCGGTTGCGGCGTTCTTTGTCCAAAGTGGCCGGCCAGGCCGGCGAGCAGTGCTGGGAAGCCATAAACCGCGCGTATGCAGAGCTTCCCTAATACGGGCGCAAATCGTCGCATGCCGTGTGAAAAAGCTTTATGATTTCGCCTTTTGGGCTTGCGGGTTTTGTCGTGGGCATCTTGTTTTCGGGGAGCTAACCATGAATATCGGCGAAGCGGGGCGTTTGCTTCTTGGGTTGGGGATGGCGTTGCTGGTATCGTCCGCGTCGGCGCAGGACAAGGTCGTGAACGTCTACAACTGGGCCGAGTACACGGCGCCCGACACCATTTCGGGCTTCGAGAAGCAAACCGGCATCAAGGTGCGCTACGACGTCTACGACAGCAACGATACCCTGCAGGCCAAGCTGCTTACCGGCAAGTCCGGGTACGACGTCGTGGTGCCGTCCACGCACTACGCCGCCCGCCAGTTGCAGGCCGGGCTGTTCCAGAAGCTGGACAAGGCGGCCATGCCCAATCTCAAATACCTGGATCCTGACATCATGGCGCTGGTCGCCGTCGTGGATCCCGGCAACCAATACCTGATTCCTTGGGGCTACGGCACCAACGGCCTGGGCTACAACGTGACCAAGGTGCGCGAAATCATGGGCGCCGACGCTCCGCTGGGAAGCTGGGACATGCTGTTCAAGCCCGAAAACGCCGCCAAGCTGAAGTCCTGCGGCATTTCCATACTGGATGAGGCCGCCCAGGTGTTTCCGGCTGTGCTGCACTATCTGGGCAAGGATCCCAACAGCAGCAATCCCGACGACTACAAGGCCGCCCTCGAACTCCTCAAAAAAATACGGCCCTACGTCAGGCAGTTCAGCTCGTCGGGCTATATCGACGAACTGGCGGCGGGCGACCTGTGCATGGTCTATGGCTATTCGGGCGACGTCCTGATCGCGCGGCATCGCGCGCAGGTCGGCAAGAAGCCGTATTCCATCGATTACTATCTGCCGTCGGGCGGCGCGCCCGCCTGGTTCGACACCATGGCCGTGCCCAAGGACGCCCCGCACCCCCAGGAGGCCATGGCCTTCATCAATTACATCGAAACGCCGCAGGTGCACGCGGCCATCACCAACACCATGTTCTATCCCAACGCCAACAAAGAGGCGCGCAAGTACGTCAACAAGGAAGTCGCTGGCAACCCCATGATCTACCCGCCGCCCGAAGTGGCGCGCACCTTGTTCCTCATCAAGTCGCAGCCCCTGCCCATCCAGCGCCTGCAAACGCGCTTGTGGGCCGAGCTCAAGTCGGGACGATAGCGCCATGTCGGACGATCTCCTGATGGCGCCGACGGGTTCCGCCCACCCCGACGATTTCGTGCGGATCGCGGACGTGGTCAAGATCTTCGGCGATACCGTGGCGGTCCAGTCGGTAAGCCTGTCGGTGCGTCGCCAGGAAATCTTCGCGCTGCTGGGCAGCTCGGGCTGCGGAAAGTCCACGTTGCTGCGGATGCTGGCCGGTTTCGAAGAACCCACCTCGGGCCGCATCTACCTGGACAACGAGGATATCACCGCCTTGCCGCCGTATCGGCGGCCGGTCAACATGATGTTCCAGTCCTATGCCTTGTTCCCGCACATGACCGTGGAATCGAACGTGGCGTTCGGCCTCAAGCAAGAGGGCGTTCCCGCCAATGAAATCCACGAGCGGGTTTTCGAGGCCCTGGACCTGGTGCAGATGGCGGGCTACTCGCGGCGCAAGCCCCAGCAGTTGTCGGGCGGCCAGCAGCAGCGCGTGGCGCTGGCGCGCAGCCTGGTCAAACGCCCCAAGCTGTTGCTGCTCGACGAGCCCATGTCGGCGCTCGACAAGCAAATACGCCAGAAGACCCAGATCGAACTCACCCGCATCCTGGAACAGGTGGGGGTCACCTGCATCATGGTCACCCACGACCAGGAAGAGGCCATGACCATGGCCGACCGGCTGGCGGTCATGTCGGAAGGGCAGATCGTGCAGTGCGGCTCGCCGCAAGAGGTCTACACCTTTCCCAATTGCCGCTTCGTCGCCGGCTTCATCGGCTCGACCAATTTTTTCGACGGCGTCATTTCGGTGGACGAGCCCGATCACGTGCTCATCGAATCCGACCAGCTTGCGCGGCCGCTTTATGTGAACCACGGCGTCAGCGAGCCCCTGGGCATGAACGTGCATGTTTCCATCCGGCCCGAAAACATCCGCGTCCAGCGCGAGCAGCCCGAACTCGACTACAACTGGGCGCACGGCATGGTCAATCATGTGGCCTGGATGGGCAGCTACGTGCGCTACCAGATCCGCCTGGATTCGGGGCTGGTGATCGAAGCCAGCGTACCGGCCCTGATGCTGACCCAGGACGATGCGCCCGGCCTGGATGAAGAAGTCTACGCCTGCTGGGCCAGCGGCACCGCTACGGTATTGCCGTCATGAGCCGGCAGTCCTTGGCGCGGTTTGCGCCGTCGCGCCGTACGCTGGCCATCGTCCCGCCGTTCGTGTGGCTGGGCCTGTTCCTGTTGCTGCCTTTCCTGCTGGTCCTGAAGATAAGCTTTGCGGACCTCAAGTTCGGCATTCCGCCCTATACCTCGTTGGCCGAGATCAAGGACCAGACGCTGACCATAGGCCTGCACCTGCGCACTTACGCGCTGCTGTTTACCGACAGCCTGTATATCGCTACCTACCTCAATTCGGTCAAGATGGCGGCGATCACCACATTGTGCTGCGGGCTTATCGGCTACCCCATGGCCTACTATATTGCGCGCTCGCGCCCGGCGCAGCGCAACCTGTTGCTCCTGGCTGTCATTCTGCCGTTCTGGACCTCTCTGCTGCTGCGCGTGTATGCCTGGGTGGGCATCCTGCGCAACGACGGCCTGCTCAATCATGTGCTGATGTGGCTGGGGCTTATTGGCTCCCCTGTGGAAATCTACCGCACCGACCTGGCCGTCTACATCGGGCTGGTCTACGCCTACCTGCCGTTCTTCATCCTGCCGCTTTACGCCAACCTGGTGAAAATGGACTTGCGCCTGCTGGAGGCCGCCCACGACCTGGGCGCCAGGCCGTGGCGCGTGTTCTTCAGCATCACTCTGCCGCTGTCCATGCCCGGCGTCGTGGCGGGCGCCATGCTGGTGTTCATTCCCACAGTCGGCGAGTACGTCATTCCCGAAATGCTGGGCGGAGCGAATACGCTCATGATGGGGCGGGTCATGTGGAACGAATTCTTCAATAACGCCGATTGGCCCATGGCGTCGGCCGTGACCTGCGTCATGGTGCTGCTGCTCCTGATTCCCCTGGTCCTGTTCCAGTACAGCCAGGTGCGGCAGTTGGACGACGGCAGGAAGGGGGCGGCATGATCCAGTCCAGCCGCAGCTTGCGAGCCGCCGTACTGTTCCTGGGTTATGGCTTTTTGTACGTGCCCATAGTCTGCCTCATGGCGTTCTCGTTCAACGATTCGCCCATGATGACGTCGTGGACGGGGTTTTCCTGGCGCTGGTACCATTCGCTCTTCAATGACCAGGCGCTCTTGAGCGCGGCCTGGCTGTCGCTGCGGATCGCGCTTCTCACGGCGACCGCCGCCACCATCATCGGCACCTGGGCCGGCTATGTGCTGGCACGCATGGGCCGGTTCCGCGGCTTCGCCCTGTACGTGGGCATGCTCAGCGCGCCGCTGGTCATTCCCGAGGTCGTGCTGGGCATTGCGCTGCTGCTTATGTTCGTCGAGCTCGGCGATTTGTTCGGCTGGCCATCGGGCAATGGCATTTTCACGATATGGGTGGGGCACGTCACGCTGTGCATGGCCTATGTGGCGGTGGTGATCCAGTCGCGCATCCGCGACCTGGACCGCTCGCTGGAAGAGGCGGCCCTCGACCTGGGCGCCACGCCGCTGAAGGTGTTCTTCAGCATCACGCTGCCCTTGATCGCGCCCGCCCTGGCGGCGGCCTGGCTGCTGGCGTTTACCCTGTCGCTGGACGACGTGGTGATTGCGTCGTTCCTGTCGGGGCCGGGCTACACCACCTTGCCGCTCGAGGTGTTCTCCCGGGTGCGCCTGGGCGTCAAGCCCGAGATCAACGCCCTGGCGAGCATTTTCATCGTGGTCGTGGGGATATGCGTTCTTGTGGCCAACCGGATACAACGACGCAAGGAGTCGATATGAGCGAAACCATACAGCTTTATGGGTTGAAACGTTGCAGCACGTGCGTAAAGGCCATGGGCTGGCTCGACGAGCACAAGGTTGCCTACCATTTCACCGATTACCGCGACAATCCCGTCGATCCCGGCAAGCTGTCGCAATGGTCAGCCGAGGCCGGCGGCTGGGAAAAGCTGATAAACCGCGCGTCCATGACATGGCGCAACCTGCCGGACGGGCGCAAGGCGCCCGCCAGCGACAAGGAATGGCTGGCTCTGGCCGTGGAGTTTCCCACCCTGATAAAGCGGCCCGTCATGGTGCGCGCCGGCGCGTTGCTGGGGCTGGGGTTCTCCGACAAGAAATACAGCGAATTACTAGGATAAAACCATGCTGACACAGCAGGAACTCAAACAGAACGTGGCCCAGGCGGCCGTCGACTATATTTTGCCCATGCTGCGTCCGGACGTCGTCATCGGGGTCGGCACCGGCTCCACCGCAGATCTGTTCATCGACGCGCTGGCCGCCCATAAGGCGAGCTTTCGGGGGGCGGTGTCCAGCTCCGAGCGCAGCTCGGCGCGGCTGGCCGCGCTGGGCGTGCAGGTCTTCGACCTGAACGACGTCGAAAGCATGCCCGTGTATGTCGACGGCGCCGACGAAATCGATGCGGGCCTGCATATGGTCAAGGGCGGCGGCGGGGCGCTGACGCGGGAAAAAATCGTGGCGTCCGTGGCCGAGCAATTCGTCTGCATCGTCGATGAGTCCAAGCTGGTCGGACAACTGGGCGGCTTTCCCCTGCCCATCGAAGTCATTCCCATGGCGGTCGGCGCCGTGGCTCGCGAGTTGGCGCGCCTGGGCGGCAAGCCAGTGCTGCGCGACGGCTTCGTCACCGACAACGGCTGCCGCATCCTGGATGTTTCGGGCCTGGCCATTGCCGATCCCGCCCAGTTCGAAGCGCGCGTCAACAATATTCCGGGCGTGGTCACCTGCGGCCTGTTCGCCATCGCCGGGGCCGATGTTGCGCTCATGTCCACGCAGGACGGCGTAAGGCAGCTGCGGCCCGCTTCGTCATAATTACGTCATATCTTTGCGTTAGGCTGGCTTCTTCAAGTGGTCGCCGCACCCGTTTGTGGGTGGCGGCGCAACGAACCCTGCTGCGCCATTGGGTGGATGCGTGTTTTCAGTGTACCCTTGGCGCTATTCGCTTTATTATTTTCGTATTGGCCCGCAAGGCGCCACTTTCTAGACATTTGCGATGAACGAAGGCTGATATGTCCGAACATACCAACAAGCAGTTTTCCACCGATCTTGAAACCACGCGGTCCCTGTTCCTGCAAATGGGTGGTCTGGTCGAGTCCATGGTTCGGGACGGCATGGAAGTCTTGATCAGCGGCGACCTGGCCCTGGTGGATCAGGTTCGCGAGCGCGAAAAAGAGGTCAACCGCCTCGAGGTGGAAATCGACGAGCGCATCGGCTACGTCATCGCCCGCAACCAGCCCACCGCCATCGACCTGCGCCTGCTGCTGTCGGTCTCCAAAATGCTGACCGACATGGAGCGCTGCGGCGACGAGGCCGAGAAAATCGCCAAGGTGGCGCGCCGCCTGCACGAAACCGACGGGCGCTACACGCCCATTGTCGAACTGCGCCACATGACCAACTACGTGGTCGGCATGATCCACGATTCGCTGGATTCGTTCGCCCGCGAAGACCCTTTGCTGGCGGCCCAGGTGGTGCGCAACGACAAGGAAGTCGACAAGGAATGGAAGGCGTCCCTGCGCCATATCATTACCTACATGATCGAGGATCCGCGCATCATCACGCGGGCCATCGACCTTGTCTTCATCGCCCGCTCGCTCGAGCGCATCGGCGACCACGCCAAGAACATGGCCGAACGCGTCATCTACATGGTGCGCGGCGCCGACGTGCGCCACACCGGCGTCAAGGCCACCGAACGCACCGCGCGCGGCGAAGACCCCTACGAGGAAGAAAACGAAGTCTAGGGTCGCTGGGAAGCCCGGCACCCGGTATCGCCCCCACGTAGCTGCTGTGCGTGCCACCACGACGTAGTCAGGCCGCTTCAGCTTGGCCAATTTTGTGAAGTTGGAGCACCGACCTGAACAAAATTGGCCAAGCTGAAACGGCCGCTTAAGAACCCAAAAAAAACGCTCCCAAAACAAAACGGCCTCCAGGGAAGCCGTTTTGTTTTGGGAGCGGCGGGATTACGCCGACGGAGGAACGTAGCCCTGGGCTTCGACGTTGGCGTCCTGGAACAGGAAGTTTTCCATTTGCTGGGCCAGGTACTTGCGGGCGCGGGCGTCGGCCAGGTTCAGGCGGTTTTCGTTGACCAGGCGGGTTTGGGTGTCCACCCACATCGCCCACGCCTCTTTCGAGATGTTCTGCCAGATGCGAACGCCCAGTTCTCCCGGATACGGGGGGAAGTCCAGCCCCTCGGCTTCGCGCTTGAGCTTTACGCAGTTAACCATACGTGCCATGAAAGTCTTACCTCGAACGAGTTATGCAATAAGGCACATTGTACCCAGACCCAGGGTGGTTCGTGCGCAAGCCCTTGGGGCGATTGCTGTTTTTACAGCCGCTTGATGAACACCAGGCTGTTGCGCGAGCGGTTGTAGTGAGCCTGGCGCTCTTTGGGCAGGTCGGCCACGCCGCCCTGGACGAAGCCGCGTTTCATGAACCAGTGCGAGGTGCGCGTGGTCAGCACGAAAAGACGCCGGGCCCCCATGGCGCGGGCGCGCGACTCGGTGTGGCGCAGCAGGATTTCGCCTTCGCCCGAGCCCTGCCATTCGGGATGGACGATCAGGCAGGCCATTTCCGCCATGCCTTCGCTCAGGTAGGGATTGAGCGCGACACAGCCGTAGATGACGCCGTCGTGCTCCAGGACGGTGAACTGCTCGACGTCGCGCTCGATGACCGCCCGGCCGCGCGGCACCAGCGTGCCGTCGGCTTCGAGGGGCTCGATCAGTTGCACGATGGCGCCCACATCGTCGACCGTGGCCGGCCGCAGGTCGTCCAGGGTGTCTTCGACCACCATGGTGCCGACCCCATCGTGGGTGAAGATTTCGAGCAGGACGCTGCCGTCCAGCGTATAGGGAATGAGGTGCGCCCGGGCCACGCCCCGCTTGACGGCCCGCGAGGCATGGCTCAGGAAGGAGGCCGTGTCTTCGTCCAGCGTGCCGGTGGCGAGCAGGGCGTCCGCGTCCTCGCGCGCCAGCTCGGTGTCCACCGAGCCGTCTTCGTCGCGCACGGTGCGGTCCTGGGTCATGAAGATAAGCTTTTCGGCCCGCAGGGCCACGGCGGCGCTGGTGGCCAGGTCTTCCATGGCCAGGTTGAACGCTTCGCCGGTGGGCGAGAAGCCCAGCGGCGAAAGCAGCACGATGGCCCCCTGGTTCATGACGGCGTTCAGGGCATTGATGTCAAGCTTGCGCACCGCGCCGGTGTGTTTGTAGTCGATGCCGTCGATGATGCCCACCGGCCGCGCGGTGACGAAATTGCCCGAGATGACCCGGATATGGGCGTGGGACATGGGTGTGTTGGGCAGCCCCTGGCTGAACGCCGCCTCGATGTCCAGGCGGATTTCGCCGGCGGCCTCCTTGGCGCATTCCAGCGCTTCCGGGCTGGTGGGCTCGGTGCCGCGCCCGAACTGGGTGTCGTAGCCCTTGAGCTTGAGCTGCTCGTTGACCTGGGGGCGCGAGCCGTGAACCAGAACCAGCTTGACGCCCAGCGCCGAGAGCAGCGAAAGATCCTGGATAATGGTGTTCAATACGCCGTCGTAGACGAGCTCCCCGCCGAAGGCCACGACGAAGGTCTTGCCCCGGAAATCGTGCACATAGGGCGCGACATCGCGAAACCAGCGCACGAACTGCGCCGGCGCGAATTCCGGGGCGTCTTGGGCTGAGAACGTGTCGACTTCATTTGTGGCCATGGCGGTGTCCGAAGATCCATAATGTTGGTATTGGGCGTGTCGTCAAAATTATAATGACCGCATCACCCGTTTATTAGAAAATTCATGCAAGAGTCCGTTGATTTGTCGGAAAACACACACACTGCTGGGCCGCAGCCGCAAGCCGAGCTGCGGCGGCCCCCGCCCATCGCGTATCCTGAAGACCTGCCCGTAAGCGCGCGGCGCGACGAGATCGCCGCGGCCATCCAGGCGCATCAGGTGGTCATTGTGTGCGGTGAAACCGGATCCGGCAAGACGACGCAACTGCCGAAAATCTGCCTGGAACTGGGCCGCGGGCTCAAGAAGATGATAGGGCATACGCAGCCGCGCCGCCTGGCGGCGACCTCGGTGGCCAAGCGCATTGCCGAAGAGCTCAAGACCGAGCTGGGCGACTGGGTGGGCTACCAGATACGCTTCAACGACCGCACCGGACCGCGCTCGGCCATCAAGCTCATGACCGACGGCATCCTGCTGGCCGAATCGCAGCGCGATCCCTTATTGCGCCGCTACGACACCATCATCATCGACGAGGCCCACGAGCGCAGCCTGAACATCGATTTCCTGCTGGGCTTCCTGCTGCAGCTATTGCCCAAGCGGCGCGACCTCAAGGTCATCATCACCTCGGCCACCATCGATGCCGACCGCTTCGCCCGGCATTTCGCCCAGCGCGGCAAGCCGGCTCCCGTGGTCGAGGTCTCGGGCCGCCTGTATCCGGTCGAGGTCCTGTACCGGCCCGTCCTGCAGGAAAGCGCCCAGCCGGAGGCGGACGCGGGCGGCCGCCGCGGCGCCGACGAAGAGCGCGACCTCATCGACGCCATCGTCGACGGGGTGGCGGAATGCGCCCGACACGGCACGGGCGACGTGCTGGTGTTCCTGCCCGGCGAGCGCGAAATCCGCGAAGCCACCGAAGCGCTGCGCAAAAGCCACCCGCCCAGCGTCGAGGTTCTGCCCCTGTTCGCCCGGCTGTCGCAAAGCGAGCAAGAGCGCATATTCCGGCCCCGCGGTAATGCGCGCCGCATCGTGCTGGCGACCAATGTGGCCGAAACCTCGTTGACCGTGCCGGGCATCCGGTACGTGGTCGACAGCGGGCTGGCGCGCGTCAAGCGCTATTCCTGGCGCAACAAGGTCGAGCAGCTGCGCATCGAGCCCATCAGCCAGGCGTCGGCCAACCAAAGGGCGGGGCGCTGCGGGCGGATCGGCCCGGGGGTCTGCATCCGCTTGTACGCCGAAGACGATTTCAAGCAGCGGGCTCCGTTCACGGATCCGGAAATCCTGCGATCGTCTCTGGCCTCGGTCATTTTGCGCATGCGGGCCCTCAAGCTGGACGACATCGAAACGTTTCCCTTCGTCGATGCCCCCACGGGCCGAGCCATTGCCGACGGCTATCATCTTCTGCAGGAGCTGGGCGCGCTCGACGACGCCAACCAGCTGACACCGACGGGCAGGGCGCTGGCCAGGCTACCGGTGGATCCCCGCCTGGCGCGCATGGTGCTGGAGGCTCGCGACCAGCAGTGCCTGGCCGAGATGCTCATCATCGCGTCGGCGCTGTCGGTCCAGGATCCGCGCGACCGCCCCATGAGCGAGCGCGAAGCCTCGGAAGCCGTCCATGCCAAGTTCGGCGACGATAAATCCGAGTTCCTGTCCTGGATCAAGCTGTGGCGCTGGTATGACGAACAGGTGGCGCACAAGGCCTCGCAGCGCAAGCTGGTGGCGCTGCTGCGCCAGAACTTTTTATCGCCGCTGCGGCTGCGCGAGTGGCGCGACGTGCACAGCCAACTGGCCGCACTGGTGGGCGAGCAGGGCTGGCGCGTCAATACACTGGACGCCACCTACGAGCAGGTGCACATGGCGCTGTTGTCCGGCCTGCTGGGCAACGTGGGGCTCAAAAGCGACGAAGGGTCTGGCTATCAGGGCGCGCGCGACATCCGCTTCCAGATCCATCCGGGTTCAAGGCTGGCCAAGAAGGCCGGGCGATGGATAGTCGCCGCCGAGCTGGTCGAAACCACGCGCCTGTATGCCCGCTGCGTGGCGCGGATCGATCCCTTGTGGCTGGAGAAGGCTGGCGCGCATTTGATCCGCCGCAACTGGTCCGACCCGCGCTGGGAAAAGAAGGCCGGCCAGGTGGTGGCCAACGAGCGTGCCACCTTGTACGGTCTGCCGGTCTATTCGGGCCGCCGCATCCACTATGGCAAGGTCGACCCGGTTCAGGCCCGCGAGCTCTTCATTCGCCAGGCGCTGGTGCCGGGCGAGATCGATACGCAACTGCCGTTCGTCAACCACAACCGGCAATTGATCGCCAAGATCGAAAAACTCGAGCACCAGGCGCGCCGCCCGGACATTCTGGTGGACGACACACTTATCTATGCGTTCTACGACCAGCGGATTCCCGCCGATGTGTATCAGACCGCCACGCTGGAAAAATGGGCCAAGGGCCTGGACAAGGCGGCCGCCCAGGCTTTGCAACTGACGCGCGACGACCTGATGCGCCACGAGGCGGCCGGGGTGACCACCGACGTCTTCCCCAGGAAGGTGCAATGGCAGGGGGTGGAAATGGCCCTGGACTACCATTTCGAGCCCGGCTCGGTACGCGACGGCGTCACGCTCGCCGTGCCGCTGTTCGCCCTGAACACCATCGACCCGGCACGCTGCGAGTGGCTGGTGCCCGGCATGCTCAAGGAAAAAGTGCATCTGCTGCTCAAATCGCTGCCGCAGAAAATGCGGCGCCATTGCGTGCCGCTGCCGGACTATGCGGCGGGTTTCTACGAGCGCTGGTTCGAGCGTGCCACCGACCCCGATCAAGGCTTGCTGGACGCCATCGCCGCGGACATGTGGGAACAGGTCAAGGTTCGGCCTGTGCGCAGCGACTTCAAGCTGGAAACCCTGCCGGCCCATTTGTTCATGAACTTCAAGGTGGTCGATGAACACGGGCGCATGCTGTCGGGCGGCCGCAATCTCGATCAGCTCAAGGCCGAACACGGGCGCGAGGCGCAGGCGTCGTTCCAGAAACTGGCCGTGCGCGACGAAAACGTGGCGCAGGCCCTGGCGCACGAACAGCTTACGTCCTGGACTTTCGGTCCTTTGCCCGAACTCATGGAAATCAAGCGCAAGGGGCAGTCCTTCGTCGGCTATCCGGCCCTGATCGACCATGGCACGCATTGCGACCTGGACGTTTTCGACGACCCGGCCGAAGCGCATGCCCAGCATCGCGCGGGTTTGTTGCGCCTGTTCAAGCTGGGCTTGCGCGAACAGGTCAAGTTCCTGGAAAAGAACCTCAACGACCTCACCCGCATGAGCATGCTGTACATGAGCCTGGGAACCCAGGAAGAGTTGCGCGACCAGATCATCGACTGCGCCATCGGGCAGGCCTGCCTGGCCGAGCCGTGGCCCGCCGACCAGGCAAGCTTCGATGCGCGCCGCGCCGAAGGCAAGACGCGCCTGGGCCTGCTGGCCCAGGAGGTTGCGCGCCTGGCGGGGCAGATACTGGCGGAATGGTCGGCGGTGCAAAAAAAGCTGCCGCAGGCCAAGGCGCACCAGGCTTGCTACGCCGACCTGCAAAAGCAGCTGGGTGCGTTGATGGGCAAGTGGTTCGTGCGCGATACGCCGTACCGGCAACTGGCCCAGTATCCGCGCTATCTGAAGGCGGCCCAGGCCCGCATCGACAAGCTCCGGGCCGACCCCGCGCGCGATGCGCGCCAGATGGCCGAGATGGCTCCCTTGCTGGTACAGTATCAACGCGCCCAGGCCGCGCTCAAGGGCGCTGCCGATGCCCAGCTCGATGAGTTCCGCTGGCTGCTCGAAGAGCTGCGGGTGGCCTTGTTTGCCCAGGAGCTGCGCACTCCCATGCCTGTGTCCGTAAAGCGCCTGCAAAAGGCGTGGCAGGCGCTGCAGCGGTAATGTTTCAACGAATTTCCCGGGCCGCCTCCGGCCAGGCCCGCGTGGAAAGCGAATGATTGCGACGCGATGACTTGTTCGGCGCTTCCTTAAGTACAATCCATCCATGACCGACGTAAACGATTCCTCGCCCTTCGTGCATCTGCGAGTCCACTCCGAGTTCTCGGTGGTGGACGGCATCGTGCAGATCCCCGAACTCATCAAGAAGGTGGCCGGCTATGGGCAGCCCGCCGTGGCCCTGACCGACCTCTCCAATATCTTCGGCCTCATCAAGTTCTACAAGGCCGGCCGCAAGGCGGGCGTCAAGCCCATTGCGGGCTGCGATATCTGGCTGCAGAACGACGAAGACCGAGACAAGCCCCACCGCCTGCTGCTTCTGGTGCGCACGCACCAGGGCTATCTGAACCTGTGCGACATCCTCACGCGTTCATGGCTGGACAACCAGCACATGGGGCGGGCCGAGGTGCGCGCCGAATGGCTGCTGGGCAAGGAAGGGCTCATTGTGCTGTCGGGCGGGCGCGGCGGCGACGTCGGCCAGGCCCTGGAGGCCGGCCGCGACGACGAGGCCAGGACGCTGGCGGCCAAATGGGCCAAGGCGTTTCCCGGCTCTTACTACATCGAGCTGCAGCGTTCGGGCGCCGACGGCGACGAAGCCTATGTGCAGGCCGCCTTGCGGCTGGCCGCGCGACTCGATCTTCCGGTCGTCGCCACCCATCCCGTGCAGTTCCTCGACGCCGGCGATTTCCGCGCGCACGAGGCGCGGGTCTGCATTGCCCAGGGTGAACAGCTGGCCAACCCCAAAAGGCCCAGGCGCTTTACGCAGGAACAGTATCTATTGTCGTCGCAGGACATGGCGCAGCGCTTCGCCGACGTGCCCTCCGCGCTGGCCAATACGGTTGAAATCGCCAAGCGCTGCAACCTGACCCTGCACCTGGGCACGCCTTGCCTGCCTAACTTCCCGACGCCCGAAGGGGTAACGCTGGACGACTACCTGGTGGAACTGGCCGAGACGGGGCTGCAAAAGCGCATGGCCCAGTTGTTTCCCGACGAGGCCGAGCGCCAGGCCAAGTATCCCGAATACGAAGAACGCCTGCGGTGGGAATGCAAGACCATCATCAGCATGGGTTTTCCGGGCTACTTCCTCATCGTGGCCGACTTCATCAACTGGGGCAAGAACAATGGCGTCCCGGTGGGTCCGGGCCGGGGCTCGGGCGCAGGCTCGCTGGTGGCGTTTTCCCTGGGCATTACCGACCTCGACCCAATCCGCTACGACTTGCTGTTCGAGCGCTTCCTGAATCCCGAGCGGGTTTCCATGCCCGACTTCGACATCGACTTCTGCCAGGACAATCGCGAACGCGTCATCGACTACGTCAAGCATAAATACGGCAAGGAGGCGGTCAGCCAGATCGCCACCTTCGGCACGCTGGGCGCCAAGGCGGTGGTGCGC
Organism: Eoetvoesiella sp.; assembly: GCF_035555955.1. Taxonomy (NCBI): domain Bacteria; kingdom Pseudomonadati; phylum Pseudomonadota; class Betaproteobacteria; order Burkholderiales; family Alcaligenaceae; genus Eoetvoesiella; species Eoetvoesiella sp. The sequence goes on from NZ_DATMGA010000067.1 coordinate 90,998, forward strand.
GACGTCGGCCGGGTCCTGGAAATGCCGTATTCGCTGTGCGACGGCCTGTCCAAGCTTATCCCGTTCAACCCCGCCGATCCCTGGACACTAGAGCGCACCCTGGCCGAGGAGCCGGCCTTCAAAGAGCGCTACGAGCAGGACGAAGAAGTGCGCGCGCTCATCGACCTGGCGCGGCCGCTGGAAGGCCTGACCCGCAATATCGGCATGCATGCCGGCGGCGTGCTGATCGCGCCGGGCAAGCTTACCGATTTCTGCCCGCTGTATTGCCAGCCGGGCGTCGACAGCAATGCGGTTTCCCAGTTCGACAAAGACGACGTCGAGGCGGCGGGCCTGGTCAAGTTCGACTTTCTGGGCCTGCGCAACCTGACCATCCTGGATTGGTCCGTGCGCTATGTGCGCCGCTTCAACGAAACCAAGCGCGACTTCGACATCATGTCGGTGCCGCTGGACGACCACCGCACCTACGAACTGCTCAGCGAAGGCAACACCACAGCCGTGTTCCAGCTGGAATCGCGCGGCATGAAGGAACTGCTCAAGAACCTGCGGCCCAACACATTCGAGGACGTCATCGCCGTGCTGGCACTGTTCCGGCCGGGCCCGCTGGAATCGGGCATGGTGCTGGACTTCGTCAACCGCAAGCATGGCCGCGCCGAAGTCGATTATTTCCATCCCGACCTGGAGCCGGTGCTCAAAAGCACCTACGGCGTCATCGTGTACCAGGAACAGGTCATGCTGATCTCCCAGATCATCGGGGGCTACACGCTGGGCGGCGCCGACATGCTGCGCCGTGCCATGGGCAAGAAAAAACCCGAGGAAATGGCTAAGCACCGCGCCATTTTCGAGAAGGGCGCCATTGAAAAAGGCTATGACGGCGAGCTGGCTGTCAAGCTGTTCGACCTGATGGAAAAATTCGCCGGCTATGGCTTCAACAAAAGCCACTCGGCCGCCTATGCGCTCATTGCGTATCAGACCGCGTGGCTCAAGGTGTACCATCCCGCGGAGTTCCTGGCCGGCACCCTGTCATCCGACATGGACGACACCGACAAGGTGCAGACTTTCTGGAAGGACGCCCTGGCCAACGGCGTCGAGGTCCTGCCGCCCGACGTCAACGCTTCCAGCTACCGTTTCGAGCCGGTGGCCGACCAACACACCGCCAAGGGCCAGCCGCCGCGCACCATGCGCTATGGCCTGGGCGCGGTGAAGGGCGCGGGCCAGTCGGCGGTCGAAGAGATCATCCGCGTGCGCGACCAGGACGGCCCCTACAAAAGCCTGTTCGACTTTTGCCGCCGCGTCGACCGGCATACGGTCAACCGCCGCACCATCGAAGCCTTGATCCGCGCGGGCGCTTTCGACGGCATCGACGCGAATCGCGCAGCCTTGCTGGCCAGCATCGGCACGGCGGTCGAAGCCGCCGAACAGGCCGAGCGCAGCGCCAACCAGGTTTCCCTGTTCGCGGACGACAGCGACGACATCGTCGAAGGCGCGCTGGCCAATGTGGCGCCCTGGGATCTGCAAACCCTCCTCACCGAGGAAAAGACCGCCCTGGGGTTCTTCTTCAGCGCCCATCTGTTCGATGCCTGGCGCGACGAAGTGCGCCGCTTCGCGCCCACGCCGCTGGCGCGCCTCGAGCCGTCGCGCAGCCTGCAGTGGTTCGCCGGCGTGCTGTCTTCGGTGCGGGTCAAGATGACGCGGCGCGGAAAAATGCTGTATGCCTTGCTGGACGACGGGTCGTCGCAAATCGAGGTGGCCATTTTCAACGAGCTGTACGAACAGCACCGCAATCGTCTCAAGGAAGACAAGCTCATCATCATTCACGGCAAGGTCAGCAACGACGATTATTCCGGCGGCCTGAGGGTTTCCGCCGACCAGGTGTTCGACCTGCAGCTGGTTCGCGAGGCGCGCGCCAAGGCGTTGCGGGTTACGCTCAATGGCAATGCCGACGCGCTTCGGCTGCGCCAATTGCTCAACCCTTTCCGCGCCGAGCCCGAGAACGGCGTTCCGGGCGTGCCGGTCGAGGTCCGCCTCAAGCGCGGCGGGTTTCTGTGCACGGTGCGCCTGGGCGAGGACTGGCGCGTGCGCATGGCCGACGCCATGCTCGAGCAGCTGGAGCAGTGGGCCGAGCCGGACGGCGTGGAGATCGCGTATTCATGAGCCCATTGCGCATCATGCACTCCGAAGCGGCCACGAGTTTCGGCGGGCAGGAGCAGTACATCTACAGAATGATGCGCGCCATGCGCGACCGCGGCCACCATCTAGAAGCCATTTGCCAGCCGCACGCCGTGCTGGCCCAGCGGCTGCGGGACGATGGGTTCACTGTGCACACGCTGTACATGGACGGACCGATCAATTACGTCAAGGGCGTGCTGCAGCTGCGCAAAATATTGCGCGACGGCCGCTTCGACGTGCTGAACTCTCATAGCCGGCGCGATACGATGCTGGCCGGCTGCGCCGCCCGTCTGGCGGGCACGCCGCTTATCGTCCGCACCCGGCATCTGGCCAAAAAGGTAGGGTCGCTGCTGTCGTACACCATCGTGCCGCACCGGGTCACCACCGCCAGCGAGTTCGTTCGCAAACACCTCATCGACCGGGGGGCCAGGCCGTCCGACGTGGCGGTCGTGTATCCCGTGGTCGATCTGGCCGAATGGAGCCAACCTTCCACGCTGAGGCAAGAGCTGCAGCTCGGGCAGGACGACATCGTGGTCGGCTGCGTGGCGGTGATGCGGGCGCAAAAAGGGCATCGCGCGTTGATTGACGCCATGGAGCCCTTGCTGCGCCGGCGCGCCAGGCTGCATCTGGTCTTCGTCGGGGGCGGGTCGCCCACGTTCGAGCAGGTCCAGGCCCATGTTGCGGCAAAAGGGCTGGGCGGACAAATCCATCTCCTTGGCGCGCGCAAGGACGTTCCCAATCTATTGGCGGGATTCGATATGTTTGCGCTGGCCACCGAACAGGAAGCGTCGGGCACGGTGTTCGTCGAGGCGGCCAACGCCGGCCTGGCCGTGGTGGGCACGGACGTGGACGGCGTGCCCGAGATGATGAAAAACGGCGTAACAGGCCTGCTGGTGCCATTGCACGACCAGGCCGCGCTCACGGCGGCGCTTGAAAAACTCATCGACGATCCCGGCCTGCGCGCCCGGATGGGCGAGGCGGGGCGCCGCATGGTTCGCACCGAGGGTAAGTTCAGCCAGGAGGCCATGGTCCGGAATATCGAGTCCTGCTATTACCGCTGGCTAAGCGAGCTGAAAAAATGAAGTACGCGCAAACCGTCCCTGTGTTGATGTATCACCACGTTTCGCCGTCGGGCAGCTTCATCAATGCCTCGCCGCAAAACTTCGAAGACCAGTTGGCCTGGCTGTCGCGGCACGGTTACCGTTCGCTCGGCAGCGACGAGTTCGCCGGGCACCTGGCGGGGCAGCCCGTTCCCGCCCGCTCGGTGCTCATCACTTTCGACGACGGCTATCTGGACAACTGGGTCTACGCCTACCCGCTGCTGAAAAAATACGGTTTCCGGGCGCTGATTTTCCTGGTGACGTCCTGGATGGGCGATGGTTCTGTCCGTCCTCACCTTGGCCAGGAGGACTTGCCGCCCACGCCCGAGCATCGCGAATGCGAACGCCTGATCGATAGCGGGCGCGCCGATGACGTCGCGCTGCGCTGGAGCGAAATCCGGGCCATGCAGGCCGACGGCACGTTCGAATTCCACAGCCATACCCACACCCACACACGCTGGGACAAAAGCGTGCGCGCGGCCGAAAAAAACACGCTGATGGCGCGCGAACTGGCCGATTCGCGGGCCAGCCTCAAAGAACACCTGGGCGAAGTGTCGCAGCATTTGTGCTGGCCCCAGGGTTATTTCGACGACGACTACGTCAGGCTTGCCCAGGAAGCCGGATTCCGCTACTTGTACACCACCCAGGCCTTCGGGCAGAACCGGGCCGGCACGGATCCCGCCGGAATTTACCGGTTTGCCGTGCGCAACGCGCCAGGCGCCTCGGTGGGCCGGCGCGTCCGCATCGCGGCCGATCCCGTGGCGGGCCCTCTGTATAACCGCTGGAAGCTTTGGAAGCGCTCGCTCAGGGGCAAGGCATGACGACACTGTCGGTCATCGTCATTACCAAGAACGAGGCGCGGCATATCGGCGAGTGCCTGGACTCGGTGTCGTTCGCCGACGAGATCATCGTCGTCGATTCGGGCAGCACCGACGCAACGCGCGAGATCGCCCTGGCCAAGGGCGCCAAGGTGCACGTAACGCACGACTGGCCGGGCTTCGGCCCGCAAAAGAACCGCGCGCTCGACCTGGCCACCCAGGAGTGGGTGTTGTCCATCGATGCCGACGAGCGCGTCACGCCCGAGCTGGCCGGTGCCATCGGGCGGGTCCTGGCGGATCCGTCCGCCCAGGCCTACAAAATCGCCCGGCTCTCCAACTTTTGCGGACGCTGGATACGCCATAGCGGCTGGTGGCCCGATCATGTGCTCCGGCTGTTCAAGCGGGGCAGCGCGCGCTTCACCGACGCCGCCGTGCACGAAAGCGTCCAGGCTTCGGGGGCCGTCGCTGTCCTGGACGGCCACTTCCTGCATTATCCCTATGCGGATCTGGAAAGCATGATCGCCAAGGTCAACCGCTACTCCACCGACGCGGCCGCCATGATGCATGCCCGCGGCAAGACCACGTCGATGCCGGGCGTGCTGGGGCACGCGTTCTGGACCCTCGTGCGCATCTACGTGATCCGGCGTGGATTTCTGGACGGCAAGGAAGGCGTGATCCTGGCCGTCACGGCGGCGGCGGGCAGTTTTTTCCGCTACAGCAAGCTTTGGATCTTGAACCGGAACAAGTCGGAATAAGCCCATGATTCCTATCCTCATGTACCATCAGGTGGGGCAGCCGGCGGCCAAGGGGACGCCGTATCGAAGCCTCACCGTCCATCCAGCCGATTTCAGGCGGCAAATGGCGTGGATGCGCCGGCTGGGCTACCGCGGGCTGGCGATGCGCGATCTCGTTCCCTATCTTAGGGGCGAGCGCCAGGGCAAGGTGTTCGGCATTACTTTCGACGACGGCTACCGCAACGTCTATCAAAACGCCTTGCCCGTACTGGTCGAGCATGGCTTCACCGCCACCAATTATTTCGTGGCCCGGCAACTCGGCGGCGGCAATCGCTGGGACTACGAAAAAGGCATTCCGCATTCCGACCTCATGTCGCTGGACGAAATGCGCGGCTGGGCGGCGCAAGGCCAGGAAGTCGGTTCGCATACGCTGGACCACGTGTTTCTTACGCAGGTTTCGCCCGAGATCGCCGCTTATCAGATTGCCCAGTCGCGACGGGAACTCGAACAATTTCTGGGTGCCGAAGTCACGGCTTTTTGCTACCCTTACGGAGATGAAAGCCCCCGGATGCGCGCCCTGGTCCGCGAGGCCGGATACGCCAACGCCACCACCACCGAGGGCGGCCTGGCCAGGTCTTCCGACGATATATTCGGCCTGCCGCGCGTTACAGTGGCCCGTTCCACCAATATTTTCAGGTTCCTGCAAAAATGCCTGACTCGCCTCGAAGACAAGCGTCGCCGTGACCATTAAGCAAAACGCCAGTCCCGTCCGGCATGATGCTGCCGAGACCGCTGCCGCCGAATCTGGCGGAGCCCAGGGCGGCCAGATTTCCGCCGCCGCAATGGAGGGTGACCGCCTGAAAATCGCCTTCGTGGTGGACAGGTTCGGGGCGCGTTTCGGGGGGGCCGAAGCCTATGGCGTGGCGCTGATGCGCGAACTGGCCTCCAGCCACGATATTACAGTGTTTGCGCGCGAGTACGACACGGCTTGCGGCCTGGCCCTGCCTTACGTACCCTTGCGGTCCTGGCGGGGCTGGCCAAGCTGGGTGCGCGTTTTGCTGTTCGCCATACGCGCCCGGCGTGCCACCCGCCAGGGGTTCGACATCGTGCATTCGCACATGAACGGATGGAGCGGCGACGTCGAGGTCGTGCACGTTACGCCGGTGCGCTACAACTGGCGCGTTCGCAAGCTGCCGCTGCTGAAGCGCCTGCTGTCGTATGCCAGCCCCCGCGTGCAAACCTATCTGGGCCTCGAGCAAAAGCGGGTCCGGCCCCGCCCCGGGCATAGAACCGTGGCGGTGTCCGGCCTTATCGCCGACCAGTTGGCGCAGGCCTATGGCGGCGAGCTGCCCGTGCCGGTGATTCCTCCGGGGGTCACATCGCCCACCGACATCGACCCCGCCACGCGGGCGCGGCTGCGCGAGGCGCAAGGCTGGCTCGATACCGACCAGGTCTGCCTGCTGGTTGCCCGGAACCCCCTGCGCAAGGGGCTGCCTACCGTGCTGCAGGCGCTGGCCATGTTGCCCGACAACGTAAAGCTGCTGGTGGTGGGCGGCAATGCGGGCACGCGCGAGTTCGTCGTCAAGTTCAGGCAGGGCGAGCTCTTCGACCGGGTGCGCGTCATCGATGCCACGTCCGAAATCGGCCAGTACTACCAGGCGGCCGATGTCTATGTCCATCCCACCTTGAACGACAGCTTCGGCATGGCTCCGCTCGAGGCCATGTCCTACGGCCTGCCGGTGGTGCTTAGCCCCCAGCCCTGGTGCGGCTTCGCCCAGTACGTATGCCATGGCACCGAAGCGCTGGTGCTGGCCGATCCCGAAAATGCCGACCAGTTGGCCCAGTATTTGCGCCGCCTGGCGCAAGAGCCCGATTTGCGCGGGCAGCTCGTGGCGGGCGGTGCGCAAGTGGTCCGGCGGCATAGCTGGGCCGAAGCCGCGCTCCGTTATCTGGCCCTGTATCGCGAGGTCCGGGCCGAGCGGGCCGGCTGAGACCTGCCGCCCACGCTTCCCAAGGGGTTCCCGCTAGTTCCGGCCGGCCCGCTCACCGGCGTGCCGGCGCAGAAAGCCGCAGGCCAGCTCGATGAATTCGTCCGGCCGCTCCCATAAGGCAATATGGCCGGTTTCCATTTCCGCATACTCGGCATGGGGGATCAGGGCGGCCAGCCGGTGGGCATGGTCGACGGGCACCATCTGGTCGTGCCTGCAGCCTATTACCAGCGCCGGCCTGGTGATGCGCCGGGCCTGTTCGCATACGTTCAGGGTCCGATCCAGCTCGATCTGGCGCGCCATGCCTTCCCAGTTTATGTTGTCGAGCATGAAGTCGATGTTCTGGGTCAGGGCGGCTTCGTCCAGGCTCGACAAGAAGGCCGGGCTGAAGCCGGTCAGCAGCGCGATGCGCGCCATGGATGCACGGTCGCTGCGGATCAGGTCGCGCCACAGCTCGAATTGCATGGCCTGGCGGGGGCTGTCGCTGGAAGCAAAACCGGCGAGCAGCACGACGGATCGCACAAGCTGCGGGTATTCGGCGGCAATATGGACGGCTATGGGAGCCCCCAGCGAGAATCCCGCCAGATCGAACGGAACGGTCCCCGCCGCCCGTGCCGCCGCGACGACCTGGTCGGCCAGCGTGGCAACGGTCAGCGGCCCGCCTTGGTCGCGGGTCTGGCCCGAACCCGCGTATTCGGGGCGAACGACGGTCCAGTGCGGGGCCAGATGCGGGACAAGATGGCCCCAGTGGCTTTCGGAGTCGCCGCCAGTGCCGTGGACCAGCACCAGTCCCGGGCCCGCGCCGTCGACACGGTAGGCGATGCGGGCTCCGGCATGATCGATGGTGTGCATGCAAGGTATCCTTGGTTGCGCATGCCGCGCGGTTGCAAGACCCCGATCATCTCCAACGGCTCTACCGTCGTCAAGGCCCGCGCAAGTCAGGGGCCGTGCTCCGCTCCAGCTCTGTCAGCCATAGCAGGGCCTGGCCGCGCGTGGCGCCGCACATTTCCTCCGAAGGCTGCAGGCCCGAGCAGCAGGCGGGCCGCTCGGGCCTGCCGAAGATCAGGCAGCGGTTGTCCGGCGCGAGCTGTACGCAACGGACTCCGGCTGGCTTGCCGAGAGGCATGCCCGGGATGGGGCTGGAGATGGAGGGCGCGGTACAGCACGCGCCGCAGTTGTCGCGGCAATCCATGGTTTAAAGGGTTCTAGATCCAGCCGCGCACCCAATAGGCCAGCAGGCCGGCGTATTCCTTGATGATCGAGCGTGCGGCATCGAAGGCGCGTTCGTTGGGCTGCCAGAACGAGAAGTCCGGGTCGTCGGGCACGACGATCTGGGGAGGCGATGGCGCGGCGATGGCGGTGATGCCTTGCTTGTGGAAAACAGCCATGGCGCGCGGCATGTGCAGCGCCGAGGTAACCAGCAGCACGCGAGACAAGCCAAGGGCCTTGAGCTTCTGGGCCGTGTATACGCCGTTTTCGTGGGTGTTGTAGCTGTTTGTTTCCAGTACCAGGGCGTCTTCGGGCACGCCTTGCTTGCGCAGGACCGCGGCCATGTTTTCGGCTTCGCTGATCTTGCCTTCCAGCGCGGCCCCCGACAGCACCACCAGCGGGGCGCGGTGGGCTTCGTATATCTGGGCCGCCGTTTCGACCCGGGTGATGGCGCGGTTGCGGTGGTAGGGTTCGAACCAGTTCCTGCGGCCCCCGGCGGTGTTGCCGCCCAGGACGACGATGGCCTGGGCGGCCGGGAGGTCCTGTGGCGGTACATAGGGGTAGAGTTGTTCCAGCCTTCCTCCGGCCCAGAGCGAGGACGCCGGCAGCGACCAGAACACCCCCCAGCATAGCGACAGCCCCGCCAGCAGGGCAGCGGTCTTGCGGCGCCGGACGATAAAGCACAAGGCTGCCAGCACAAGCAGCGTGATGCACAGATTGAGCGGAATGATCAGGTTGGTGAAGAAACTGGAAAAATTCATGCAAACCGAGTTGTTGATGGCGTATGCAGGTCTGCCTGGCGCAGCACTTCGTCCACGGTGGGCCAGTGGCCTTCGGAGCCCAGGCATATTGCATTCTGCGACCAGGGGCCGGTGCGCTCGCGCCGCGTGACGCCGAAAAGCGTAAGCTGCTCGGCGCCGGCGGCGGCCGCCACGTGCGACACGCCCGAGTCATTGCATATTACCAGCGAGGCGGAACGAGTCAGTGTAGCAAATGCACCCAGCTTGAGGGGGGGCAGGCACAAGGCGTCCGGCGCGTTGCGCCTGGCGTCGTCGGCTTCGGCCGGAGGCGGGCACATGACTACGATTTGTCCCTGCTGCTGCAGCTTGCGGGTCAGCTCGGCAAAACCGGGCCAGACCTTGATTTTGCCATGGTGCAGTCCGGTGGCGGTGGGAGCGATGAGTATGAACTGCCCGGGCTGCAGGCCGGCCTCGGCCATGGCGCGGCGGCCTTCCTCGATGTGCCGGGGGGCAAGCCGCAGGTCCAGCGAGGCGGGGGCCTGGGAGGGCATCGCCGGCAAGCCCCAGCGCCGCGCGGCTTCGGTGGTGAGGTGGTACCAGGATTGCACGGCATGCAGGGAAGGCGCCGGCTTGGCGATGGGCCAGCGCAGGATCAGGCTGCGGCCGTCGTCCCGGTAGCCGCAACAGGCCAGTCCGGCAAAACGGAAGACCATGGCGCTGGACAGGGAGTCCGGCAGCAGCAGGCCGACGGCGCGGCGATGGCGCGCGGCGGTCTTGTGCGCGCTGACCGCCGCGCGGTCGGCGCGCCAGTTGCCCGTCATTTCGACGAACCCGGCCAGGCCGTAGCCCGCCAGCAGGTCTTTGGCCCATGGGCGGGCGCACGCGACGATGGGCAGCCCGGTGTCCAGCAAGGCATGCAAACTGGGTAAACTCATGCAGACGTCGCCGATCCAGTTTGGCAGGCGTAGATATATGGCTGAAAAATTGGGCATCGGCGGGTGAAAGGTTCGAAATTCGGGCCAGACTGCGGGAACGCTAAAATGATGCACTCAATTGTATAAGAGCGAGCTGATTCTTGAATTCCGTTCCACCATCCGGCGCATCCCATTCCGAGCCCACCAAGATCGATTTGTGGCGCCGCATCTATTCACGCCTTGGCCCGTACTGGAAGGCGGCCATCGTCGCCGCCATCCTGGTCAGCATCAGCGCGGCGACCCAGCCGACCCTCGCCGTCATCATGAAGCCCCTGCTGGACCAGGGCTTCAACGGCAACAAGCCTTCCTACATGTGGTCGATACCGCTGGCCGTAATAGGCCTGGTTTTGCTGCGCGGCATATGCACCTTCGGCAGCAGCTACGTGCTGGCCTGGATCGCCAACAACATGCTGCTGGGAATCCGGCGCGAAATGTTCGAGCGCCTGCTGGGCCTGCCCGACGAGGAATTCAAGCGCGGCGACACCGGGCGCCTGCTCAACCGCTTCACCATCGACGCCACCAACGTCACCAACCTGGCGACCGAGGTCATCACCGTCATCGTGCGCGAGACGCTGATCGTGGTGGCCTTGCTGGCGGTCCTGCTCTATATGTCGTGGCAGTTGACCCTGATCGTTATCATCATGCTGCCGGCGTCGGTGCTCGTGTCCCGTATCTTCATAAAGCGCCTGCGCCGCATCAATCGCGACACCATCAGCATGAACGCCGAACTGACCCGGGTGGTGGGCGAAGCCATAGACGGGCAGCGTGTCGTCAAGCTGTTCGATGGCTACGAGCGCGAGTCGGGCCGTTTCCAGTATGTCAACGGGCGCTTGCGGCGGTTCGCCATGCGGGCCGTGTCGGCCGATGCGGCCATGTCGCCGCTTACCCAGTTCTTCGTGGCGCTGTCGGTGGCGGCCGTCATTGCCGTCGCCCTGTATCAGGCCAATCATGGCGGCCTGACCGTGGGCAGCTTCGCTGCCTTCATGGCGGCCCTGGGTCAGATATTCGACCCGCTCAAGCGCCTCACGAACATCGCCGGCGCCATGCAGCGCATGCTGGTTTCGGCCGAAAGCGTGTTCATGCTGGTGGATCATCCGCCGGAAAGCGATAGCGGCACCGTCGTGCTGAAGGAGCCCATCGCCGGCAAGGTGGAATTCAGGAACGTCGTCCATCGCTTCGAGGGGGTGCAAAACGACACGATTTCCGATGTGTCCTTCACGGTCGAGCCCGGCCAGACCGTGGCGCTGGTGGGGCGTTCGGGCAGCGGGAAAACCACGCTGGTCAACATGCTGCCGCGCTTTGTCGTGCCGACCGCGGGGCAGGTGCTGATCGACGGGCATTCCGTCGCGGACTGCACCTTGCGCAGCCTGCGCAGCCATCTGTCCCTGGTCAGCCAGGACGTGGTGCTGTTCGACGGCACCATAGGCGAGAACGTCAGCTATGGGGCCTTGCACGAGGCCAGCACGCAGGAAATCCACAAGGCGCTCGAAGCGGCCAATCTGCATCAGTTCGTGGCCAGCCTGCCGCAAGGGCTCGATACACGGGTCGGCGAGAACGCCAGCAGCCTGTCGGGCGGCCAGCGCCAGCGCCTGGCCATTGCTCGCGCGCTCATCAAGAACGCGCCCATACTTATCCTGGACGAAGCCACTTCGGCGCTGGACAACGAGTCCGAGGCGCAGGTGCAGGCGTCGCTGGAGCGCCTGATGGTGGGACGCACGACCCTGGTCATCGCCCACCGCTTATCGACGGTGCAAAAGGCCGATAAAATCGTGGTGCTGGACGCTGGCCGCATCGTCGAGCAGGGGCGCCACGAAGAACTGCTGGCAAGCGAAGGGTTGTACGCGTCTCTGTACCGCATGCAGTTCAAGGATTGAGGCGGCCTTGCTGCGCCCGCGCCGCGGCCAGGCCCGGCATCGGGCGTGTTCGGGCCGGCCGGCAGCAGGGCAGGGGCCTTCCGGGCTATTGGGAATCACTACTGGGCAAAGGAACAAAATGAAGAAGCTGTTGTTGCTGTGCGGTTTGGCGGTGCTGGCGGGATGCGCCGGACAAGGCCAGGGCGGGATAGGGCTGAGCATCCTGGAAACGCAGCCTTATATGCGTGACGAGCGCTGGGTGCCGCGGACTTTCGTGCAGGTCCAGAAAGCGGTGCTGCTGCAGCAGACCAAGTGCGGCTCCAACATCCAGTTCGCCGTCGACGAGGACCACCCCAGCTATGCCCGGGTTACGCAAAAGCTCGATTCGCTGCCGGGACAGGACGACGGCGGCTGGAGCCGCACGCTGGTATTGGGCTTGCAGATGATGACGAGCCTGCGGCTGCGTGGAAATCTGTATAGCTATTACGAGATCGACAAGGCCCAGATACAGGCCATGTACAACGCCATCCTGCACCCCGATATCTGCCCTGGCCAGCCGATTCCCCCCGAGCCGCCCAAGCCCGCGGAAAACGAGGAAGAGTAGGACGTGGATGTTGCCGGCGGCGGGGTCGCTGCCCTGGCTGGGCAACCCGGCGTTGCCCGGTCCCGGCGCGGTCTCTTGGAATGTGTTGGCCGAGCTTAGATCAGCACAATATCGTATTGCTCCTGGGTGTAGCTGTTTTCAACCTCCAGCGAGACTGGTTTGCCGATGAAGTCGCCCAGCATGGCCAGGTGGGGGCTTTCTTCTTCCAGGAACAGATCGACAATGGCCTGCGAAGCCAGGATGCGGAATTCCTTGGGATTGAACTGCCGCGACTCGCGCAGGATTTCACGCAGGATCTCATAGCACAAGGTGCGCGCGGTGCGCACATTGCCGCGCGCCTGGCAGGTGGGGCAGGGTTCGCATAATTGATGCGCCAGCGAGTCGCGCGTGCGTTTGCGCGTCATTTCCACCAGGCCGAGCTGGCTGAAGCCGCTGACCGTCATGCGCGTGCGGTCCTTGCTCAGCGCCTTTTTCAGCTCGGCCAGCACCGATTCCCGGTGCTCGGCATCGTCCATGTCGATGAAGTCCAGGATGATGATGCCGCCCAGATTGCGCAGGCGCAGTTGGCGGGCCAGCGCCACGGCCGCCTCCAGGTTGGTCTTGAATATGGTGTCGTCGAAATTGCGCCCGCCCACGAAGCCGCCGGTGTTGACGTCCACCGTGGTCAGAGCCTCGGTCTGGTCGATGATGAGGTAGCCGCCCGACTTCAGGTCCACGCGGCGCGACAGCGCCCGGGCGATTTCCTCGTCGACGTGGGCAGTGTCGAACAATGGCCGCTCGCCGCTGTAGTGCCGGATCCGATCCTGCACCGAAGGGGTGTAGATCTTGGCCCATTCCAGGAGCTCCTGCGTGGTGCTGCGCGAATCCACCAGAATCGAGCCCGTATGGGGCCCTACCATGTCGCGCAGCACCCGCTGGGCCAGGGTCAGGTCGGCATGCAGCAGCGAGGGGGCGGGTTGGGTCTTGATGCGGTTCTGGAGATTGGCCCACAAGACACGCAGGTAGGACTGGTCTGCGGCCAGCTCTTCATCGGTGGCGCCTTCGGCCTGGGTGCGCACGATGAAGCCGCCGGTTTCGTCCTTGGGCATCAGGCGTTCCACCCGTTCCCTCAAGGCGATGCGCTCTTCCTCGGATTCGATTTTCTGGGAGATGCCGACATGCGGGTCGAAGGGGAGGTAGACCAGCATGCGCCCCGCAATGCTTATTTGCGTGGAAAGGCGGGCGCCCTTGGTGCCCAGGGGGTCCTTGATGACTTGCACCAGCAGCGACTGCCCCTCGAAAAGCAGCTTCTCTATGGGCGTGGGCGGGTTGCCGTTGGTGCGTTCAACGCGGTTCTGCCGCAGGTCGGCCACATGGATGAAGGCCGCCTTTTCGAGCCCGATGTCGACGAAGGCGCTTTGCATGCCCGGCAGTACACGCACGATCTTGCCAAGGTACAGGTTGCCGACGTGGCCGCGCTGGATGCTGCGCTCGATGTGCAGTTCCTGGGCAATGCCGTTGGCCGTGACGGCCACGCGGGTTTCAAAAGGGGTGACGTTGATGAGAATGTCTTCGGTCATGGTCTGGAAAGCCTGGTGTGGGCGGCAAGGCCCGCCCGGCGGCATGCCGCCGGGCTCAGGAGCATATTATGCCCTTCATGCGTCCCGGCGCCCGCCGGGCGGGCGCTTGGCGCGCGGCTGCGCCGTCGTCTTTTTTCTGGATATTCTGCTTTTGATTTGCCCCTTTTCAAAATGGTGTGCTATAGTCACGCTTCTTCGCAGCCGGGGCACCCGGGTTAACCCGGTAAGACGGGTTGGGTGCACGATCCAAGGGATTGATTTGATTGATCTTTTGGGGCGGATGGCGAAGGCGGCGCAAGCCGGGCGGATTGGGCGCTTGACAGGTTGATCTGGATAGTTCATAATTTCGCTTCTGTGCTGATTGCGGCACAACTGCTCTTTAACAACTTAACAGCCGATAAGTGTGGGCGCTTGAGGGATCA
>NZ_DATMGA010000068.1:0-82454 GCF_035555955.1 Eoetvoesiella sp.
CCGATCGTGGTCGGGCCCGAGAAGCTCGTCGTCGAGCCTTGCGCCCCGACCAGGTTGCCGCTGATGGTGGTCGAGCCGCTGAAGGTGGTGCTGCCGCCCGTGGAACCCGAGAAGTCACCGCCCACGTTGGTCGTGCCGGTAAAGGTGACCGGGGTGGTGCTGGTGATGAGGACATCGCTGGGCGTGGAGTAGTCCGGCGGCGGAGGGGTGCTTGAGTCGATCTGCTGTGTGGTGCTGTCCACCACCAGACCCGCCCACTGCGCATTGGTGCCCTTGGTGACCTTGACCGTGACCTCATTGGTACCGGTAAGGTCGACCACATTGCCCTGCGCGAACGCACCATCCTGCAGAACGAGATTGACGATGCCATCCTCTCCGTTGCGCGCTACGTTCAGCAGCGTGCCGTTGTTGCTGGCCACATTCGTGCCGCTGCCCAGTGTAATGTTCTGAGACTGACCTGCCCGGGTAAATTCCGAGCTGAACGTTGCCCCCGCCGAGTTCAGCGTCGTGCCGGTGAAGCTGGCCGTAGCTCTATTCTGTAAATATGCCGACGACGAGCTCGCGTCGGTGGTGGTGACACTGCCACCAGCCATGCTGACCGAGCTGACCGAGCTATCTTCGCCATACACGCTGACGCCGTTGGCATTGGCGCCACTGGTCTTGACCGTGGTGTCGGTGGCGACAATAATGCCCCCCGCTTCGGCCGCGTCTCTGTCCGAACGCAAGCCATCGGCCAGCGCCCCGCTGGTCGTGATGGCGACGTTGTTCACGTTTACAGTACTGCCGTTCTTGGACAACACACCGAAACTGCCTATGGTGCCGCTCAGCGCCCCGCCGGTGGTGGTGATGGAACCGCCGTTCAGGGTAATACCCGCACCTTCTTCGGCGAACGCGCCAAAGCCCGCCAACCCGCCGGTCGTGATGTCGGCCGTGCTGGTGATGTTGCCGCTATTCTGCGAATACAAGCCCCACGAATTATCACCGGTGGTTGTAATGGATCCACCATTGATGGTAATGCTAGGCGCTGGCGATGCTCCCGAACTCGACGCATAGGCATGCACAGCATGCGAATTGCTGCCCGTCGTGGAAATGGCGGTGTTTGTCGTGGTGACCGATGAGCCGACCCCCACCAAGATGCCTCGCGAGTATTGCTCTCCAGTCGCCGAGATCGAACCGTCAGTTATCTCAGCGGTGGCTCCGCCAGTGGCATCAAGCGCATAAATCGGGCTGGTAACACCACCGGTTTTACTGCCGCTGGCAGAGGTACTGATGACGCTGTTGGTAGCGACAACCTTGGAGCCGGCGCCATCCGCGGTAATCCCATTACCCCCAGAGGACTTGAGCGTGGCCTTTTCCAGGTTTAGGGCGCTGCCATACAGCACCCTGGCTGCCATTGAGCCTGAACCAGTGGCGGTAATCGTGCCGTTTGTGTATGTGATTTCGCCCGCTGTTCCGGGATTACTGCCATCGGTATCGCCGGCCATCAGGCCAATGGACGATGTTCCATTCACGTTGATGGCTGTGCCGTCCAGAATAACCTTGCCCTGTTTGCTTTTTTCAAGGGAGGTGTCGGGATCGAAGCCCGTGTAGGCGCGCGCGCCAGCGGCAACATCGCCATTCACATCAATTGTGCTGTTGCTGAGATTGACTGTACTGCCCACGGTCGTGCCGCCGCCGGCCTCCACGCCAAAGGTATAGCTGGTTCCACCATCGACAGATATTCCCACGCCGCTTCCGGTAACAGCGCCGCCATCTTCCGCTTGAATGCCGTTGCTGTACGTCCCGTTGGTTGTAATGGTGCCGCCGACAACATTCAAGGTGCTGCCGTCTCCAAAAGCTTCTACGCCATGAGCCCCCCAAGACGAACCGGAATTCGTTGTAACGGTGGCATTGTTCAGCGTAACCGTCGAACCACCCGTGGAAAGGACACCACGCTGATTTTTCCCATGAGTTATTGGCTCAAACGTATCGCCATTAAACGTTTTCGTGCTCCCATCGCTGACCACTTCAGTCCACGCATATGTTTCCGCCGCAGCCGTTCCATAAACCCCCATCAACGCCACCGTCAACGCGGTAGCCCGCAACACCGCCAACCGCTTGCCTACTGTCTTCATACTGTCCCCTTTTACACATGTGCTGTTTTTCTGCAAAATCGTTTCGTCCCCGCAGGGCCACGCCAGTCGCGGCAAATCGCGGTCGAACAATGAAAATTCATACATATATTTACGAATTTCTTTGCATTTGATCACAATGTTGATACGTTTTGACGTAGATGTATCTTTATATTGCTAATGGTTATCCCTGATTGAATCTTGAGGACACTGAAGAACAATAAAAATACTTTTATATTTCAAGGATCAAGAAAGTTTCAAGGCTCAAGAAGCCGGACGCGGCAATCGAAGCCGCTCTTGGAGGATGAGCCGCGGCCGCCACACCGCCTATGTCGCGGCCCGCATCATGAAAGACGCACCCACGGCTTTTCAGAATAATGCTGACAACCATGCCAGCCGCCGCAGCTATGATTATGGTTCTGGCTGCGGCTGGCCGGGCTTTGGCCGACTGCGCCGCGGGCTCCCGTTGCCCCGAGGCGCTTGCCTGACAGGCCGGCCTAGCGCCCTGCCTGCTTGGCGGTAATACCGTTGGCCATGCCCATATTGGTATTGGGAAAATCGGTGATGCGGGCGCGGACTTCGGCCACCGGCACGCCGGTCACTTCATGCGCGGCAGGCCCCAGCGCGGCGATCAGCGCGGCTTTTTGCTCTTCGGTGCGCCCGGCGATCATGTCGACTTCGTACATAATGGTAGGCGAGCCGAATTCGCCGCCATTCAAATAATGCCCTTCGGGCAGTTCATGCAAAACGACGCGCACACTGTGCTGAGGAGCGCTCAACGCTTGCACGACGGTCTCGCTCGAGCGCAGCAGCAACTGCTTTTTTTGATCGGCCGAAAGTCCCGGAGTGGCCGTAATGGTGACGAATGGCATCAAGGTTCCTTGAAGTGAATAAGAAAAAGGGGTCTGGCTGAAAAAACATAGTCTGGCTTGAATACGGCCCATTATCGCTGTAGCCGGCCGCCCCGCACAAGTTGCCCAGGCGCCAACGGCCCGGAACAGACGCGGCAAGCCCGGCAACACCGGCGCCGCCCCCGCCCATTCGATCCAATGCAGCCGGGCGTCAACTTTACGCGTTGAACCATTTCACCCAAAATACGTCCCTTATCAGGAGCACGGCAGCGCGACCGCCTTGCACGCCCGCCTTTAATCTTTCGGAATACCCATGAACTGGAATCACGAATTGGCCAGCAGCGGCATATGGATACTCAAGGCCTATGTCATTACCGGAGTTCTGTTTGGCCTTGCCGCCTGGGGGCTGGCGCGGTTTACGGTGTGGGGCGGCCACTTCTGGAAAATCACCGGCGGCTACTTCTCGCCCCGGCGCAGCTGGCGGCCCATTCTGGCCCTGGCGTTCATCCTGTTCCTGACCCTGTGCGCGGTGCGCCTGGATGTGCTGTTTTCCAATTGGTACAACAGCATGTACACCGCCCTGCAAAAACTGGACGTCGCCGCCTTCTGGGCCGCCATGTGGCTGTTCGCCATTCTGGCAACCATCCACGTCGTCCGCTCTTTGTTCGACTTCTATGTGCAGCAGGCCTTCACCATCCACTGGCGGGTGTGGCTGAACGAGCAAATGCTGGCAAGCTGGCTGGACAACCGCGCCTACTACCGCAGCCAGTTTCTGGAACAGCCCATCGACAACCCCGACCAGCGGATCCAGCAGGACGTGGCCACCTTCGTCCAGTCGTCGCTTGCCCTGTCCATGGGCGTCGTCAATGCCCTGGTTTCGACCATTGCCTTTACCGTCATACTATGGGGGCTTTCGGGGCCGCTGGCCGTTTTCGGCGTGGACGTTCCGCGCGCCATGGTGTTCCTGGTGTTCGTATACGTGGTCGTGGCCACGGTCTTCGCGATTGGAATCGGGCGGCCGCTGATTGCGCTGAACTTTCTTAACGAACGGTTCAACGCCAACTACCGTTATGCCCTGGTGCGCGTGCGCGAATATGCCGAAAGCATTGCGTTCTATGCCGGTGAAAAAGTCGAAGGGGCCTTGCTGCGCGGCAGGTTCGGCCAGGTCATCGGCAACGCCTGGGCCATTGTGTACCGGTCGTTGAAATTCCTGGGCTTCAACTTCGTCGTGACCCAGGCCGCCGTGGTCTTTCCCTTCATCATCCAGGCGCAGCGCTTTTTTTCCAAGCAGATAAGCCTGGGAGACCTGATGCAGACCGCGCAGGCCTTCGGCCGCCTGCAGGACAATCTGTCGTTCTTTCGCAATGCCTACGACCAATTCGCTTCGTACCGCGCCACGCTGGACCGGCTTACCGGCTTTACCAAGGCCCTCGAGCACGCCAAACACCTGCCCGAACCCAAGGTCAGCGAGCAGGGCCAGCGCCTGGCCCTGGAAAACCTGACGGTGCGCACCCCCGGCGGCCAAACGCTTATCGCCGGCCTGAACCTGGAAGTCGGCGAAACCGAGCCCGTGCTGGTGCGGGGCCCTTCGGGCGCCGGGAAAACCACCTTGCTGCGCGCCATCGCCGGCCTATGGCCGTACTGCGAAGGGCAAATCATAAGGCCGGGTTCCGGCGCGCTATTCCTTTCGCAAAAACCGTACATCCCGCTCGGCAGCCTGCGTGATGCGCTGTACTACCCGCAGCCATTGCCGGACGACACCGACTACGTGCGGCTGGCAACCAAAGCCACGCCGCAGGCCGGCCTTGGCGCCCCCACCAACCTTGACAGCATGCTGCACATCGCCGACTTCGCGCCGGGTTCCGAGAACGCCCCCGACGACCAGCGCGCGCGCGACGTCCTGCGGCAAGTGCAACTGAGGCATCTGGCGGATCGCCTGGACGAGGTGGCCGACTGGGGCCGCATACTCTCGCTGGGCGAACAGCAAAGGCTGGCCTTCGGGCGCCTGCTGCTGGCCGCCCCCGCGGCCGCCTTCCTGGACGAAGCCACCTCGGCCATGGACGAAGGCCTGGAAGACGCCATGTACAGACTGGTGCGCGAACACCTGCCCCGCACCCGGCTGGTCAGCGTGGGGCACCGCAGCACGCTGCTGGCGCACCACCCCTGCCTGCTTACCCTGAAGCTGGAAGGCGCGTGGGAATTGTCCAGGCCATGAGCACGCGGCGCCATCCGCCTACCGCACAAGCCGGCGCGCCCCGCCGTTTCAACGTGCCGCCGCTTATCAGTTACTCTTATCGTTGCGGGCCATTGTCCGGCTGCGGCGGCACGGCGCCTGCGCGACAACGGCCTCGCCCGGCCTTGCCCGCTCATCCATTTCATTCATCCATTCATCGCCCACTTCGGAAACCATGAACTACCTCGCCATCAAACACCTGCACATCACCGCGGCCGTATTGAGCATTCTCTTCTTCGTGCTGCGCGCCTATTGGTCCGTGGCGGGGTCGCCCAAGCTGCAGGCCAGGTTCGTGCGCATCGCGCCGCATGTCATCGACACCGTGCTGCTGGTATGCGGCATCATCCTTGCCGTCATGATCGGCCCCGAGCAGCCGTGGATACTGGCCAAGCTGATCGGCGTCGTTCTGTACATCGTCATCGGCACCATCGCCATCAAGCGCGGCAAGACACCCGGCGCGCGGGCCGTGGCCGCCGTGGCCGCCGTGCTGGTGTTCTTCTACATCGTGGGCATCGCCATCAACCACAACTGGCTGTCGTGGTTCGCATGAAAGGCAAGCCCACCCTTCCCGACTACGAAACCATCGCCCTGGTGCTGCAGGGCGGCGGCGCCCTGGGCGCTTATCAGGCGGGCGTATTCCAGGGCCTGCACGAAGCCGGCATCGTCCCCACTTGGCTGGCCGGCATTTCCATCGGCGCCCTGAACACCGCCATTCTTGCCGGCAACCCTCCCGAAAAGCGCGTCGAGCGGCTGCGCGAGTTCTGGGACACCATCTGCCAGCCGAATATCGGCATGGGCGTGCCACCGATGTTCGACAACGACATCTTCGGCGTCACCGATTTCGTGCGCGGCGCCATGAACTCATTCAGCGCGGGAAACACCATGGTGGGCGGGCAGGCAGGATTTTTTCATCCGCGTTTTCCGCCCCCCATGTGGAGCCACTCGGGCTCTCCGAATACAGCCAGCTACTACACCACGCATCCGTTGAAGGAAACCCTGGAACGGCTGTGCGACTTCGACCGCATCAACTCCGGCGAGTTGCGCGTTTCCGTCGGCGCCGTCAATATCCGCACCGGCAACCTTACGTACTTCGACAACCGCGAGATCGAATTGCGGGCCGAACACTTCATGGCCTCGGGCGCGCTGCCCCCGGCCTTCCCCGCCATTGAAATCGACGGCGAGCACTATTGGGACGGCGGCCTGGTGTCGAACACGCCGCTGGCCTATGTGCTGGAATCGCGGCCTCTGGAAGACACCCTGGCCTTCCAGGTCGACTTATGGAGCGCCAAGGGCCTTGCGCCCACCAACCTCGAAGAAGTCGCCGACCGCGAAAAGGAAATCCGCTATTCAAGCCGCACACGGCTGGTAACCGACCAACTGCGCCGGGCGCAGAACTTCAGGCGCCTGCTGCAGCGCATGCTGGACGACATTCCCGAAGACGTGCGCAACAAGGCGCCGTATTGCAAGACCGCCCGCGAACTGGCATGCAGCAAGCGCTACAACGTCATCCACCTCATTTACCAGAACAAGCCCTACGAAAGCCATTACAAGGACTTCGAATTCAGCCAGGCCAGCATGCAGGACCACTGGCACAGCGGGCTGGAAGACATTCAAAGAACGCTTAAAACCCCGCACTACCTGGCCATGCCCGACAACGAATCGGGCTTCGTCACGCACGACGTGCACAACAAGGAAAAAGGGTAGCGGATCATCCAGCCCGCGCGCCACGCAAGGCCGGCGCAGAACGAGCGCGCGATTCGGTCAATGGAGGAAGCCGCGCCTTAGGGCCTCAGGCCCTAGCGCCGACCCAGCACCACAGCCCCCGCCAGCACGAATACCGTGCCCAGCAGTTGTACAGCGGTAATGGGCTCATCCAGCAGCCACGCCGCCAGAAACAGCACCGACACCGGGCCGATCAGACCCAGTTGCGCCGTCATGGGAGCGCCGATGCGCGCCACCGCCCACATGATCATGAAGGTGGGCGCCACGGTATTGACGGTGGCGTGGATGAAAGAAAGCCCGTATACCGGCCACGCCTGGTACAGGCCGCGCCAGGCATGCACCCAGAAAAACTGGATCAAGGTAAAAACCGCCGACACCGTCATGGCGTACGCCACCAGCCGGGTCGCCCCGACACGCTTGATGAGCTCGCCCGAGCCGATCAGATAGAACGCGTACGTAAACGCCGAGGCCAGTACAAAGCCCGCCCCGCGCAGCACGCCCTCGCCGCTGAACGACAGATCCTGCAAAAAGACCAACACGACGCCGGCATACGACAGGCCAAGCGCCAGCCATTGCTTGCCGGCGATCGCGCGCTTGAAATACAGCGCGGAAATCAGCAGCACGAACGTGGGCGATAAAAACAGAATAAGGCGCTCCAGGCCCGCCGTAATCGTCTGCAAGCCCAGGAAGTCCAGGAAACTGGACAGGTAGTACCCGATGAACCCAAGCAGGACGAGCTGGCAGCGCTCTTTTACCGTGAGGCGCGGGATCAGCCCGCGCGCTGCCTTGCGCGCCTGGAACACGCCGATTGCCAGAAAGAACGGCAAGGACAGCAGCATGCGAAAGCCAATGATGGTCACCGCGTCCACGCCGTAGCGGTAGGTAAGCTTGACCACGACGGCCTTGGCGGAAAACAGCACGGCGCCCAGCCCCGCCAGCAAAAACCCGGCCCAGAACTCTTTGGGACGCGACGCGGCAACGGAACGGGACAACAAGGACATGGGAAACGCAGTCAGAAAAGTCAACAATTTGTCAGGAGATACTGTCGGGACTGTAATTGCATAGACAAATAAATACGCATAAAATACAGGACATGGAATATTACCAGCCCAACCCCGATTCCCTCAGCGCGGAAAACAACGTCGGACACCTGCTGAAGCTTGCCGCAGGGTCCGTCGTGCGCATGGCCGACCAGGCCGTGGCGCCGCTTGGGCTGACCGCCATACAATGGCGGCCGCTGGTTATCCTGCGCTATACCGAAATCAACACCCCGGCCGAGCTGGCGCGCGTCGTCACCGTGGACACCGGAGCCATGACCCGCACGCTCGACCGCCTGGAAGCCAAAGGCTTTCTTACCCGCCAACGCTGCCAGGAAGACCGGCGCGTGGTTCTGCTGGAACTTACGCCGCTTGGGCACGACGTCGTCGCGAAAATCCTGCCGGCCGTCGCCGCCACCTTGAACTCGCACCTGGAGGGGTTTTCAAAAGCCGAAACCACTCAGCTCATCGGGCTGTTGCGGCGTGTCATCATCAACGGCGGCCACAACCCCGATTGCTGTAAACCGAAGGAACATTAGCTTCTCATTGCCAAGCATTCATGAATGCGCGCCGGGCTCCGTTTTTTACGCCCCATCGCGCCATCCGCCGGTTGCCGCTAAATAATTGCCTAGTCAGATACTACTTAATCAATCATATTCAGCTTATTGTCAGCAATGAAATCTCTTTTGCCTCTTGCGCTTGCCCTATCCCTGGCGGGTTGCGCCGCCATCGACCCGGGCAACGCCTCGTTGAATCAAATCCCGGCAAGCCAGCTCGGCCTTGCCGCAGGCTCTGTAACCTGGCCGCAGACCCAGTGGTGGACGCGCTACGGCTCTCCCCAGCTCGACCGCATCATGGAGCAGGCTCTGGCCAACAATCCCTCGCTGGCCGCCGCCCAGGCGCGCCTCGACCTGGCCAATGCCGCCGTGCGCGGCGCCCGCGCCGTGCAATTGCCGCAACTGGACATTGCCTACAAGCAGTCGCGCCAGCGGTTCTCGGAAAACTACATCTACCCGCCGCCTTATGCCGGTTCCATGTACACCGACAGCTCCCTGAACCTGAATGCCGGCATCGACCTCGACCTGTGGGGCAAGAACCGCAGCAAATACGCCGCCGCCGTTTCCCGGGCGGAAGCCAACCAGGCCGACCTGGCCGTGGCGCGCAATATGCTGGCCGGCAACGTCGTGCAAAGCTACTTCAACCTGCAAAACGCCTTGGCGGAGCAAAAGGTTCTGGGCGACATCGCCAGGCAGCAAGCCAATGTCCTGTCCATTACCCGTGATCGCGTCAAGGCCGGCCTGGATACCGAGATCGAAGTGAATCAGGCGGACTCGGCGCTGTCCGCCGTGAAGGTGCAACTGAACCAGGCCGGCGTCAATGCCCAGTTGCTGCGGCACCAGTTGGCGGCCCTGATGGGCCAGGGCCCCGATGCCGGCAACAGTATCGCCGCCGTCCCCCTGGCTCAGGCGCCGCACGCCGTGCCCGCCACCCTGCCGCTGAACCTGCTTGGCCGACGGCCCGACATCGTGGCGGCGCGTCGCCAGGTCGAAGCCGCATCCAGCGAGGTCTCGGCAGCCAAGGCCGAGTTCTACCCCAATGTGAACCTGTCGGCCTTCGCCGGTTTCCTGTCGCTGGGCCTGGGCAATCTACTTAAGGACGAAAGCCTGGTCTACGGCGCGGGGCCGGCGGTTACCCTGCCCGTCTTCCACGGCGGCGCGCTGAACGCCCAACTCAAGGGCAAGAAAGCCGAACGCGACCTGGCCATCGCCAACTACAACCAGACACTGCTGGACGCGGTGCGCGAGGTGGCCGATGCCGTGACCTCGATACGCGCCCTGCAGCAGCAGATTGTGGACCAGCACGCCAGCTACGTCGCCATCAACTCGGCGTACGACATCGCCGTCAAGCGCTACAAGTCGGGCCTGGGCAATTTCGTGCAGGTCTTGCAGGCCCAAAGCGAAATGCAGCGGCAGGTGCTGCTGGACGTCGGCCTGCAGACCCGCGCCTACAAGCTGGATGCCCAGTTGGCCGTGGCGCTGGGCGGCGGTTATGGCTCCCAGGCCGAGCCCGCCGCCGTGCCGGCAGCGGCGCCAGCCGCCATGCCCGCGGCAGCCCCCGCCAACGCCGAATAAGTCAACGACCTTCCTCGAATACTCAACGCGAAATTCCTATGTCATCAGCTCAACCAAAGTCCTCACAACGCAAACGCCTGCTCACCACGGCGGCCCTGGCCTTCATCGTCCTCGGCATCGCCTACGCAATCTGGTGGTTCATCTTCGCCGCGCACTACGAAAGCACCGACGACGCCTACGTCCATGGCAATATCGTGCAAGTGACCCCGCAAATCGCGGGCACCATCATCGGCATCGACGCCGACGACACGCAGATCGTCGCCAAGGGCGCGCCCCTGGTCAAGCTCGACTCGGTGGACACCGACGTGGCGCTGGCGCAGGCCGAAGCCGAGCTGGCCCAGACCGTGCGCAAGACCCGCACGCTGTTCGTGCAGAACGACGCGCTGGAAGCCGACATCGCCATGCGCCAGGCCAATCTGGACAAAGCCCGCGCCGACCTGTCGCGCGCCGAAAGCGATCTGAAGCGGCGCAAGACCCTGGCTCAATCCGGCGGCGTCAGCGGAGAAGAAATCCTGCACGCGCAAGCCGCGCTGAAAGCCGCGCAGGCCGGCGTGGCCCAGGCGCAGGCCACCCTGGCATCGGCCAAGGCCAACCTGCTTACGAATCAATCGCTGACCGCCAACACCACCGTGGCCAAGCACCCGGACGTGCTGCGGGCCGCCGCCCAGGTGCGCCAGGCGTGGCTGGCCAAGGCCCGCACGCAATTGCTGGCGCCGGTATCGGGCATGATCGCGGAACGTTCGGCGCAAGTGGGCCAGCACGTTGCCCCCGGCACGCCGCTGATGACCATCGTGCCCATGCATCAACTGTGGGTCGAGGCCAACTTCAAGGAAGTCCAGCTGCGCAAGATGAAACCCGGCCAGAGCGTCACCATGACGGCCGACCTGTACGGCGGCAGCGTTGAATACCACGGCACGGTCGAAGGCATTACCGCCGGCACCGGCAGCGCGTTCGCCCTGCTTCCCGCGCAGAACGCCACGGGCAACTGGATCAAGGTGGTGCAGCGCGTGCCGGTGCGCATTGCGCTGGATCCCAAAGACGTGGATGCCCATCCGCTGCGCATCGGCCTGTCGATGCAGGTGGAGGTCGACCTGAACAGCGGCGGCGACAAAGCCGAAAAAGCCGAGCCTCCCACCACGCTTGAAACCGATGTCTATGCAGAAAGCGCAAAAGGCGCCGATGCGCTGATCAACAAAATCATCCAGGACAATCTGGGCTCATGAGTTCCCACGACGCAACCCCCTCGCCGGCGCCTGAAAAAAATCAGCAGCGCCCCGGCGTCTACGCGCCGCTCGAAGGCAATGCGCGTGCATTCGGCACCATCGCGCTTTCGACGGCCGTGTTCATGACCGTGCTGGACTCGTCGATCGCCAACGTGTCGATCCCCACCATCGCGGGCGACCTGGGCGTCAGCTCCACCCAGGGCACCTGGGTCATTACCTCGTTCGCGGTGGCCAACGCCATCACCGTGCCGCTGACCGGCTGGCTGACCCAGCGGTTCGGCCAGGTCCGCCTGTTCACCTTGTCGATCCTGCTGTTCTCCCTGTCGTCATGGCTGTGCGGCTTTTCGTGGTCGCTGGAATCGCTGGTGTTCTTCCGCATCATCCAGGGCGCCGTGGCCGGCCCGCTGATTCCGCTGTCGCAGTCCCTGATGCTGGCCAGCTACCCCAAGGAGAAAGCCGGCATGGCCCTTGCCCTATGGTCCATGACGGTGCTGGTGGGCCCCGTCGTCGGACCATTGCTGGGCGGCTGGATTTCCGACAACATGACCTGGTCGTGGATTTTCTACATCAACGTGCCGGTTGGACTGATATCGGGCTGGGCCACCTGGCAAATCTACAAGAAGCGGGAGTCGCCGCGCGTCAAGCTGCCCATCGACCGCATCGGGCTGGGCCTGCTGGTTCTGTGGGTGGGCGCGCTGCAGCTCATGCTGGACAAAGGCAAGGAGCTGGACTGGTTCGCCAGTTCCGCCATCGTCACCATGGCCATCGTCGTGGTGATTGCCCTGGTCTTCTTCATCATTTGGGAGCTCACCGAAAAACATCCCATCGTCGACCTGACCCTGTTCACGGTGCGCAACTTCAACGCCGGCGTGATTACCGTTTCCATCGTGTACGGCGTGTTCTTCGGCACCGTGGTTCTGCTGCCGCTGTGGATGCAGGGCACCCTGGGCTACACCGCCACCGATGCCGGCATCGCCTCGGCGCCGGTGGGCATACTGGCCATCATCCTGTCGCCGCTTATCGGCAAGATGCTGCAAAAGCACGACCCACGCTACATCGTGACGGGCGCCTGCCTGCTGTTCTCGCTGATCAGCTTCATGCGCGCCGACTTCAACACCGAAGTTTCCATCTGGGTGATCATGTGGCCCACCTTCATCCAGGGCGCGGCCATGGCCATGCTGTTCATTCCGCTGACCACCATCAGCCTGTCGGGCCTGGATCCGCACCGCATTCCGGCGGCGGCGGGGTTGTCGAACTTCGTCAGGCTGCTGTTCGGCGCTTTCGGGACGTCCATTACCACCACCCTCTGGGAAAATCGCGCCACCCTGCACCACGCCCAGTTGACCGAGGTGGTTCGTCCCGGCGAGCCGGCATTCGATGCCGCCATGCATGGCCTGCAGCACAAGGGCTTCAGCCTTGAACAGGCCGCCGGAATCGTCAACAACCTGATCAACCAGCAGGCCTTCACCATGTCGGCCGTGGATATTTTCTACGGATCCGCCGTGCTGTTCCTGTTCCTGATCGGCCTGGTGTGGTTTGCCCGCCCCGCGCGCAACAAGGCCGTCAGCGCAGAAGCCGCCGGTGTGCATTAGGGCCTGTTAACCCTTATTAAGGAGATCCGTTGGGGCTGGAACGGGTCGGGCACAAGGCGTCCCCCGCAGCAAGGCTCAATGCCTTGCGAGGAGGGACAACGCCGCGAACGGCCGGTTCAAGCCCCAACCCTGCGGGAAGCCATGATCAGGCCAGGCAGGCCTTGATGCGCTCGGCCATGGCCTTCAGGGTTTCTTCGGGCGCGCGAATGGCCGCATGCATGCGCAGCACCGTGCCGGTGGCATGGGGGATGACGTGGAAATGGCAATGCGGCACCGTTTGCCCCGCCGCCGCGCCGTTCAGTTGCGCCACATGTATGCCTTCCACGCCCAACGCCTTCTTGACCGCGATGGCGACGCGGCGCGTGGTGCGGATGCAAGCCTGTGCGCCCGCTTCGGAAAGATCCAGCAAGTTCTCGGCGGCTTCCTTGGGAATGATGAGAACGTGGCCGTCGGCCTGAGGCATCAGGTCCATGAAGGCCAGCGTATGGTCGTCTTCGTAGACAGAGATGCAGGACGCCTCGCCCCGCAGGATTTTGGCGAATATATTGTTGCTGTCGTAAGCCATTCTTTGTCCTTTTGCATTGTCGCGTTGTAGCCTTGCCGCCGCCTTGCCCGGCCGGCGGGCCGGCGCTGCCGCTTCGCCCGGCTGATTCGAATACCTCAGCCGGCCAAACGGCACGCCATCGCCATGCATATTAAAGCATCGGCACGCCATGAACACACGCGTCACGGCTCAACAGCCTTTTCCTTGGGACTTCTTCACGAGCGCGGTGACATAATCGAGAAAAGCGCCTATTTTGGGAGGCTGGTAGCGGCGGTACGGGTAGACGGCGTACAAGGTGATTCCCTCGCCCTCGAATTCGGGCAGGCATTCTTCGAGCCTGCCCGAATCCAGATCCTCCTGGATATCCCACTGGAATTTCTGGCCGATGCCGTAGCCGCCCAATATCCAGTTGTAAAGCACTTCGCCGCTGTTGCACACCAGCCTGGGAGTCACCTGCACATCGCGCGCAACGCCGTTTTCCACCACACCCCACCGTTTGTGCACATGGCTGCCGCGCTTCAGGCACAAGCAATCGTGCTCCAGGAGATCGTCGGGTTTTTGCGGGCGGCCGCGCCGGTTCAGATAGTCGGGCGTCGCGCACAGCACCAGTCGGCTCGTGGCCATCTTGCGGGCCACGACATACGACGAAGGCTGGACGTCGATCTTGAAAAGGATGTCCAGATCGTCCTCGACGATGTCCATGGGCGCGTCGGACAACACGAATTCGATCTGAAGATCGGGGTGCATTTCTGAAAAATGGGCGACATCCGGCGCCAGGCGCCTGCGCCCCAATTGCAGCATGGCCCCGATGCGCAAGCGCCCGGTCAAACGATCGGTATGGCGGGCCGCTTCCTCCTCGGCCTCCTGGATTTCGGCAAGAATGCGCTGGGCGCGCTCGAACAGCAAGCCGCCCGCTTCGGTCAGCTGGAAATGCCGCGCATTGCGCTCGATCAGCTTCACGCCCAGTCTGGCCTCCATGGCCGCCAGCCGGCGGCTTACCGCCGGCGGAGAGCTGTCCAGATTCATGGCCGCCTTGGTCAGCGAGCCCGCCGACACGATCTGGGTGAACAGATGAAAGTCGTTGATGTTGTCGGCCATGCCTTGATTCCACTTATAGGAACTTAAATTTGTATTCTACAGGCTATCTGAGGGAAAACCCTAGTATTAGAATTTCTCTCATGGGAAGTAAGACGCCGTACCCCTAGCAGGAAACACCCGCCTTACCAGCCCGGCCAAAAGCCAGGCTTGTCCCTTTTAAACCACCTTACCCACAGTTAAAAGGAAAGCATCATGAAAGCAACTCTCTCCGCATACGCCCTGGCTCTTGGTCTTTTAGCCGCCGGCCCCATGGCCGCCCAAGCCCAAGGCACCGCGCCAACCGTCAGCTCGCAAGCACAAAGCGACCTGGCAGACTGGAGGGCCGCGGGCTTCGACGAGCAAACCTACGCCGCGCTATCGCAAGACGTCTACGGCGCCGCCTACCAACAGCGTATCGCAAAATACGAAGAACTTCGCAAACTGCATTCGCAAGGCGCTCAATACTAAGCCATTGGTTTTGGCTTAAATAGGTAATGTGCTCTTAGCCTCAAGCCGGGTTGCATCCCGGTGATCGATGAAACGCCGAACAGGCCGCTGAACTATGCTCAGCTACTTGTTTGGCGTTGCTGTTTTTGAGGGCGGTTGCTTTGTGCCGGCAGCGGGCAACGCTATCATTTGCGCTATCAAACCATCTGAAATCCAGGGTTTGAACGGATAAAAAAATAACGCCTCTGGAAAGAGGCGTTATTTTTCAAGCAAGTGCGCTTGTAATTCTGTGGCTCCCCGAACTGGGTTCGAACCAGTGACCTGCGGATTAACAGTCCGTCGCTCTACCGACTGAGCTATCGGGGAATTAAAGAAGCGAAACTATAGCATGGATTTTTTGGTTTGCGCAAATCAGGCCAGCAGTGGCTTGGCACTGTAATCCGCCGGGCTGTTTTGCGCTTTCTAGGCTCTTGGCGCAGCGCGAAAAAACCTTTCATCCAACACCTGCCTTGACCTTGGCCCCAGGCCTGCAAACAGGTATGCTCGTAGCCAATGAAAACAACGCCTTCCACGACCTCATCACCTCCGCCGCCGCCCGCTTTCCGGCTAAGCACACTGTTCAAATTGCGGCCGGCGGGGCGGCGTTGGCCGTTTGCGGCGCGGGCGGCGCTTTGCATGGGCGTGCCGGTCCTGGCCGGCTGGCTTGCCGGCGACATGGCAGCGGGGCTCATGGCCACCATCGGGGCTTTCACGACGCTCTACGGCAACGACCGCCCGTACCTGAACCGGGCGATCCACCTGGCGGTGATCGCACTTTGCTTCAGCCTGGCGGTCATGCTTGGCGTCTGGGCCGCCGAGATACCGTTGATGGTGGTTCCCACCATCGTCCTGATCGCCATGGCCTCGACCTTTTTGTGCAACGCGTTGCGGACCGGACCACCGGGGGCCTATATGTTCGCGCTTGCTTGTGCGGCCGGCACAGCCATGCCGGCTGGTCATTTGACCATCCCGCAGATCGGACTTCTGATCTTCCTGGGCGGGGCATTCGCATGGCTGGCCCATATGGCGGGCGCCCTATTCCAGCCCCGAGGGCCGGAAAGAGCGGCTGTCGCGGCGGCGGCGCAAGCGGTTGCCCGTTTCATGGAAGCGGTTGGCACGTCCGCTGAAGACGGCGCCCGCCATGCCGCGGCGCTGGCCCTGCACCATGCCTGGACAGTGCTTGTGGCCTACCAGCCCGCCCGGCCCCGGCCCAACGGCTCCCTAAGCCATCTGCGCGCGCTCAATCGAGAATTGCATCTGCTTTTCGTCGGGGTCATGAATGCACCGGCCCCGGACAGCCACCCGCTTGCCGCGGGCGCCGATCGCGCGCGGCGAATAGCCGTTCAAGCGAAAGAAACCAGAGGGCGGGACGAACGCACCGACCCCAAGCACATTCCGCTAGGCCATCACGGGCCGCTGGAATCGCTGCGCGAAAATCTTCGGCCATGGTCGCCGGCGCTGCTGGCCGCCGCCCGCGTCGGCGCGGCGACAGCCATAGCCGGAACAATAGGCGCCCTGCTGGGCCTGGAACGCGCTTATTGGATCATGGCGGCCGCGGTGCTGATCCTGTATCAGGGGCTCGACTGGATGCGCAGCCTGCAACGCGGCATTGAACGCATGATCGGCACCCTCATCGGCCTGATCCTGGCCGGCGTCATTCTGGCCCTCTACCCCGAAGGCCTATGGCTCGTCGCAACGCTGATGCTGATTCAGTTCATCATCGAAATGCTCGTAATCCGCAACTACGCGCTGGCCGTGGTATTCATTACCGCCGCGGCGCTGACGATCGCCTCGGGCGGGCAGCCGGTGGCGGATATCGGGCATGTGCTGTGGGTGCGCGGCGAAGACACGTTCATCGGCTGTCTGACCGGGCTCGCGATACTGGCCTTGACGTCGCCGCGGTCGGTGGAGATTCGCATTCCGCGCGAGCTGGTCGGCACGCTGGTGGCGCTGAAGCGGGTTCTGGCCCGTGCGGCCAAGGGCGATGCCACCACCAGTGCCGCCCAACGGGCGCGGCGCGACCTCCAGCACCGTACGTTTTTGCTGCTCCAGGCCTATGACGCCAGCGTCGGCGCCACACCGTGGCATCGCGACGCCGCCGAACGGTCGTGGCCCACGGTTTCAGCCACGCAGCGCCTGGCCTACCGCGTGCTTTCCATCTGCTGGCAGTTGGAGAATGCCGGCCCAGACAGCACCAACGTAGCGCATGCCCTGTTCGGCTCCAATGGTGACCGAGAAATCGGCCGCGCCCTGCTGGCCCTATCCAATGCCATTCGAGCAGGAAGCCAGCCCGCGCCGCCGCCCCATTTGCCCGAATTCATCGACACCGAAATGCGTAGCCTGCACGACTCGCTGGTGTATGGCGGCGAAAGCGCCTCATCGTGAGGCAGGCGCCGGCGTTTCAATCTTCAGCAACGCATTCCCGCAGTCTGCAATCCCACCCCGTGCCCGCATTTACGCGGGTTTGTGTTTTTATAAGCCTGAATAAAAGGCAAAAAAAACGCTTTATTAGCGCTTTTTGATTTTCATGAGCAGTTACATTTAAGGGAACCATGCATTTCTTGGTGAAGATCTCCGGCCCAAGGGCCGGAGCTTCTCCGCCACGATGCGGGGGCGCCTTCGGCGCCGTATCGACATCGTCTCGCTTGACCTCGGCCTGACGTCCGAGGCTTGCGCTCTGACATGTGGTCAGTAAACGGAACTACCATGAGCTACGAAACAAACCAAAGCATATTGTCGGCGATCCGGGAAGTCGAACGCTGGGTCGACAGCGAAGGCCTGCCTCCGAAGCCGGTCGCCATTGCTCAGGAAATCGTGCGCATCGGCAAGAACTCGGGCGGCACCAAGCAGCGCGCGCTGTTGGCCGCCTTTGGTTTGCTGGCCGGGGGCCTGGAAATCAACCCCCACAATATTGCCTGGCTGATCCAGGACGGCTATGTCGGCTACCCCAGGACGCCGACATTCGAAATTTGAAACGATTGCCGCCAAAAGCTCACACCTCCAAGCACCGGATCCCGGCCTCTCTCGCGAAGCGCCTTGAAGCGCAATCATCCGCCTCGAAAATGCCCCGTACATCTTCGGCTCGAGCCCTTACCCTCATTGAGGCTCCGCAAGCGCAAATCACGTGCATGCCGTGACAGCGCATCGGCGCTCGAGCCTGTAACCGCGCCGGCGCCGCATGCGTTCAACTCAAGAGTGCGTTAGCGTTTTGCCGCCTTGCACGACGGCCCCGGCGGAATGACCGCCCAATCGATCTCGATGACACGGCTGCCGGGCGACGACCAGGGCAGGCTTGCCTTGCCATGCCACGGCGCGCTTTCGTAGAGTTTGAACAGTGCGGGCGCAGGGTCTCCCCGCGTGGTCCGGCTGTAGGCCACCAGCGCACCGCAATCCAGGGCCGTGGCCGGATCCAGCCAGGGGGATTCGAAATAATCGGCATCGATGAACACCTTCATGCCCGAACCGGCATGGATCGCGATATTGCCGCCCAGCCAGGTATCGGACGCCACAAGCCGCAGCGGCTGCCCCGGGACATGCTGGCGCCACACCTTTTGCATTTGCGCGGAAATCAGCGCGCCCGGAAAGGTGGAGCGGGCCGTGCGCCCCGAATAATAAGCCAGAGGCCCGCGCGCCACCGCATAGCCGACCGCCATCAGCACATGCACGGCGATCACCAGAATGATCGTGCGCCGCAGGTTGAGGCGCTCGCTGCCATACAGCCACCACAACGCGAAATAGCCATACAGAATGAAGAACGTGGTGGCCCACGAGGCCTCCAGCCGCGTACCCAGCAACGCCGACACCAGCACTGTCAGGGCAAAAGGCCCCAGGCCGACCCACAGCAGAAAGGAACGGTCGTAGGCGGAAAGATCGTGGGCATAGACCGCGGCGACGGGCCGGAACGAAAACCCGGGCGTGTTTTGCGCGGCGGCGCTACTACGTGCCAGTGCGGCATGCCCGCCGACGGAAGCCGCACGTACCGTTCCATCCGGCGCCACGACACCCAGCTTGCCCCGCCCCGCTCCGCCCGCGGCTTTGCGGGCCACTTTGGCAGTCCAGCACCACAATGCCAGCCACACCACCACCATGGGACTCAATCGGCCGAACTGATCCAGCACGAAGTCCAGCATGTCTTTCAAGGCACCCTGGGAAGTGGTGGTGTCGATGGACCGGTCGGCATAGACCAGCGGAGCGAAATGATGGTCGGCCAGCCAATAAAGATGAGGAGACAGGACAAGCAGATACGCCACCAGCGCAAAGGCCAGGCCTTTCAGCGTTTGACCCTGGCGCAAATGCCCCTGCCGCAACATGAAGCAAAAGAACACCGCGAACTGGATCATGGCGCTGTATTTGGTCATGGTGGCCAGGGCCCCGACCACACCCAGCCAGATCCAGTATGCGGGCTTCTGGTAACGCAGGGCTTTGTAGAACAGCCAGGTGGCCGCCGCAATGGACCAAAGCTGCGCCGTATTGTGGTTGTAGATGGTGCCGCGCAAGGAAAAATACGCAACGGTGGAGACCATCAGGGTGGCCATCAGGGCCCGCCGCGGTGTCGTGAACTCGCATCCCAGCAACCACACGAACCACAGCGCCAAGACCGAAAAAAGCTGGCCGGCAAAAAAGGTAAGCCAAACCGGCTTGCCGAACACGAAGGTCAGGCTGTACAGCACCCAGGATGGGAACGGCGGATGCTTGTAGTAGCCCAGCTCGAAGCTCGACGCCCAGACCAATTCTTCCATGCCATCCAGATCCGGCGCGCGATGGCTGATGCCGCACAGCACCGTCCATAGCAGCACCATGCCCAGCAACAATAAAAAAAACCGCCATTTCAGAGCAGTATTCGCATTATCTTTACCGGGAATAGCTTGTATGCCCGCCATCTTGTTTATCATGTCAACTGTCTCGTGATTCCGGCTTCGCCGGCCTTGGCGCCAGGCACAATTATCATTTATTGGAAAACTATGGATACCGGCCGACACCAATTTTAAATTACTATTCTGGCGCGGGGCCACCGCAGGCCATTTCCCACCAATAAGAACCTTGCCGCCGCGGCGGCGCGAATCCCCCGGAAATTTACATGAACGATCGTCAAACCACGTACTACCGTAGTTTCGTCACCTTGCTGGTTCTGGTTTCCGTGGCCTTCGCATGGCTGCTGCGGCCTTATTTCGGCGCCATCTTCTGGGGCACCGTCCTCGCCATCAGTTTCGCTCCGCTGCACAGGCGCCTGACCTGCGCCATGAAGATCCGCCCCAATCTGGCCGCCCTGCTCACCTTGCTGCTTTGCCTGTTCATCGTCATTTTGCCCGTGACCGTGCTGACCGGCTCCCTGGTCAAGGAAGGCGCGTCGCTCTATAAGCGCGTGGAAAGCGGGCAATTGAACCTGGGGCTTTATTTCGAGCAAATCGTCGGCGCGCTGCCGCCCTCCGTGCACCAGACCCTCGACCAGTTGGGGCTCGCCGATGTCTTCAGCATCCAGGAAAAACTGTCGGCCGGCGCCATGCAAGGCAGCAAATTCCTGGCCACCCAGGCCGTCAACATCGGCCAGAACACTTTCGAATTCCTCATCAGCTTCGGCATTATGCTGTACTTGCTGTTTTTCCTGCTGCGCGACGGTTCGGCGCTGGGCCGCAAAATCATGGCCACCATACCACTGGGCGCCGAACAAAAGCTGCTGCTGCTGCAGAAGTTCGTGACGGTGGTGCGGGCAACGCTCAAGGGCAACATCGTCGTCGCCGCCACCCAAGGCCTGCTGGGCGGCAT
The DNA here is from genome assembly GCF_035555955.1 of Eoetvoesiella sp. NCBI lineage: Bacteria > Pseudomonadati > Pseudomonadota > Betaproteobacteria > Burkholderiales > Alcaligenaceae > Eoetvoesiella > Eoetvoesiella sp. The sequence continues at coordinate 20,772 of NZ_DATMGA010000068.1, forward strand.
CATGTTCTGGTTCCTGGGCATCGACGGCGCATTGCTGTGGGGGGTGCTGATGGCATTTCTGTCACTGCTGCCCGCCATCGGCTCGGCCATCATCTGGCTGCCCGTAGCCATTTATTTCCTGGTTGCAGGCCCGTTGTGGCAAGGGGTGGTGCTGATTCTTTTCGGCGTCCTGGTCATCGGGCTGGTCGACAATATTCTGCGCCCGCTGCTGGTGGGCAAGGACACCAAGATGCCCGACTACGTCGTCCTGATTTCAACGCTGGGCGGCCTGGCCACCTTCGGCCTCAACGGCTTCGTCATCGGCCCGCTGATCGCCGCCCTGTTCATCGCCGTCTGGGATTTGTTTCCGAACGCCCGTTCGCAGACAGAGGAATAGCGCCAGACAAAAAGTCGTCAAAATTGTTCATGAATGGTTCTTTTGCCGACATATTCATGTAACTAGTCAATTATTTTCGATTTGCGCGCCTCATTGGGGCAAAACTCCATGGACGATGCGCGCCATCTTGTATATCATTGTGTAACTTTTTAATCGCACTTGTTTGACCCTTTGTGCCGCTACGCAATATGAATACCGCCATTTCCCAATCCCCGGCCGAAGTCGATGATCCCCACGCCATCACCTCGCCTCTGGAAATCCTGGCCATATTGCGCTCCATCGAAAAAAACAAAACCCTGATCCGCGCGCACGCCCAACGGCCGAACAGCACGTTCATCACCACGCTGCTGGAAATCCTGCCCGATCAAAAAACCATCGTCCTGGACAGCGCCCCTCAAGAAAGCCTGAACCAGCGTCTCATCACCGCAGGTGAAGCCCTGTGCGAGGCCTCGCTCGACAACGTAAACGTCCGCTTCAACATCGCGAATATCCACCAGGAAACCCAAGACGGCAAGCCGGCGCTCGGGGCCGACTTCCCCGCCCAGCTCATTCGCATCCAGCGTCGCAACTCATTCCGCATCCACACGCCCATTGCCAATCCCGTGCAATGCCGCATCCGACACGACAACAAAGACGTTTCCCTTACACTCGACGACATCAGCGCGTCGGGCCTGGGCGCATTCGACGACAGCCAGCAACTGACTCCCGTCCCGGGACAAACGTACAAGAATTGCGCCATCAATCTGCCCAACGTCGGCCAAATCAACATCGATCTTTGTGTCGCCTACACCGAACAATTCGAAACGCCCACGGGGGCGACGCGCCAGCGCATTGGCTTCTCGTTCGTCAACCCTCCCGGCGCGGTGGCCAACGCCGTGCAGCGCTACGTCAGCTCACTCGAGCGCGAGCTTATCGCCAAGCGAAAAGGATTTGCATAAGCCTTGTCGAAAGACGGGGCCATGAAGGTATGGGCGGTGGAAAACCTGCCGCCACGCCGGACTGCGGACCGTCCCGGCCTTGCATAGCATCACCCTGTACACCGTTTTTCTTTACTGTTATTGTTACGAATTTTACATAATTAATTAACGAGCGGGTAATTCATGAAAACGCCTGAGTACCTTCTGGAGCGAGACAATCTGCAACCCTACATCCTGACTTCGCCACCCGATATCCTGGATGTTCTGCAATCGCTTCGAAACCGAGGCACGACACTGCGCTCGTACATAGAGCCCACGTCTCAAACTGCCCACACCTTCCTGCTCGACGTCAGCACCCGCAACAACGCCCTGGTTCTAAGCATGGAGCGAACGGAATCCGAGGTGGCCGGCGAAGACTTCCTCGCCGCGCAAAGCGCACTGACGGAAGCCTCGCTGGGCACTAGCCATGTGCAGTTCCTCGGCCAGCAAGCCGCCCCCTACGACAGCGAAAAATATACCGCCATACGGCTACCCATTCCCTCGCAGCTATTGCATGTGCAACGCCGCGACAACTACCGCATGATGGTGCCCGTGACCAGCCCCGTGCAATGCACGATCTCGCCTGGTTCCAGCAAAAAACCATTTACCATTTCCGTCGAGGACATCAGCGGCGGCGGTGTCTGCCTGGCCGACAACAACCAGGATATCGATCACGTCGTCGGCAAAATCTACCCCGACTGCAGTATCGACCTGCCCGGCGTCGGAACCATTACCGTCACGCTGCAACTGGCTCACGTTACCCCGCAACCGGGCCTGGCCGGCCACCCCCGCTACATGCGTGTCGGCTGCGCCTTCGTTCAAGCCAACGGCTCTACCGTCGCAATGGTCCAGCGCTACATTACGCAATTGGAACGCGAGGAAATCGCCCGCAAGCGAGGCTTTATTTAAGCGGCAAAACTGCCCCCGCTCGTCAGGCGGAGGCGCAGCGACGGCGCGAAAAAGATTCCTGGGCCGCTTTCCGCCACACAGCCGGCCAAGAATATGTATAATAGCTGGCTTAGCTTTTAAGCGGCTTTTTTAAGCTTCCCTTACCCGTCAAGGCGCCGTCGTTGCGATGGCGCTTGGGCAGTAGGCGCGAATCAACCAAAAGCAACCAAAAGGTTGAAGAAGTCAAAAGGCTAAACGCCGATGTAGCTCAGTTGGTAGAGCAGCTCATTCGTAATGAGAAGGTCGAGGGTTCGACTCCTTTCATCGGCACCAATTAAATCAAGCACTTACGCCAGCCTCTCGGGGGCTGGCGTTTTTGTTTTTGGTTTCATGTAGCCGCCATGTAAACTTTTGCGGCCAACGCCAATACACATCCGGTTTTTCGCGCCGCCGGGCTGGATGCTGGCGTAAAACGGTTGCGATCAGGCGGCAGTTAAGTCATGCAACGCCGGCGCTCGCTGAACGTGCAGCGGTGCCGCCTTGATTTTTTGTTCGGCCTGCCACATGTCGTAGGCGGTTTGTTCCGCCAGCCACAAGCGGGCTTCGCCGCCACGCTCAAGCCCAAGCCATGCCTCAATGCGTAGCGCCATTTCTGGCGATATGGCCGCATGGCCGTTCAGGACGCGGGATAACGTGACGCGCGCCACGCCTAATTGCTTTGCTGCATCCGTAATAGAAAGCCCCAACGCTGGCAATACATCATCGCGCAAGGTCAGCCCTGGATGCGGAGGGTTATGCATACGCATGGTGTTCTCCTAGTGATAATCCTGATAATCGACCAGCACGGCGTCGCCATTATCAAACATAAAGGTCATACGCCAGTTGCCACTAATCTGCACTGAAAAATGCCCTTTGAGGTCGCCCTTTAGCGAATGCAAGTTCCAACCAGGCAAGTTCATCCCTTGCGGACCAGTCGTTTCGTTCAGGCGTCGCAGCATGGCGGCCAATCGCGGCGCATGTACGGGCTGAATGCCCGCAACGGTTCCTTGCTCAAAAAACGCTTTCAATCCTTTGTGCCGGAATGTCTTTATCATGACTTATTGTATCGCGTAACGTATCAGCTATCAAACGACAGTTATCGGCCTCGGCTTTTGAGCCTATTCGGTCGGCTGTTCGATGCCAGCCTGTTCCAGTCTCCAATGCTCATACTTGGCATGCCACATCTGCAGCAGCGAGGCAACATAGGGCGTCAATGGAATAGCGGGCCGAGCGGCGTTCTATGAAATAAGCCTGGCAAGCCCTTTCTGACGTTCGACGATCAAGGCGGCCAACGCCGACAGATAATCCATGACGGCGGGCTCGAATCCCGCGAATACCTCCATGCTCCTGGTGGACCGGACGATGCTCATGGTCTGTGTCACGCAAGGATCCACTATCCTGCGGGCGGTCAGCCTGCCATCGCCGAGTTCGCCGGCAACGGCACCATAAGGCATGACCGAGGCCGCCATGCCACGCAGTACGATCTCGCGGATTCCGGCGATGGATCTCATCTCATAGACAATGTTCAAGGCTCGCCCGCGTTCGTGGGCGAGCCGCTCCATCAGGCATCGGCCAACATCCCGGCGCCCGCCAAACACAAAATTGAAACCCAGAGCCTCGTCGAGAGAAATTGCATCCTGCCCGCATTGCATGCTGGGATGAGTGACAAACAGAACGTCTTCCTGCACCATCGGGGTCAGGCATACGCCAGGCCGCTCGCTCGCGCCATAAGCCAGCGCGACATCGAGCTCACGGTTCTCGACCGCGTCAACCAGAACGAAGCTCGGATCCTCTCTGAGGGAAAACGAAAAACGGGGAAGATTCTTCTTGGCCGAAACGACGGCCTCGGTGCCCACGAGCAGCACCAGACTGGACGGCATGCCAAGCGAAAAAAATCTTTCGGAATGGCCCAGGCTGGAAACATCCTTGATGGTGATGTCGAGCAGCTCGAACAAGGAGCTTATTCTGGAATACAGAAGCTCTCCGGCCGGCGTAACGTCCACCCCGCGCGCATGGCGAGTCAACAGCGCCACGCCCAGGCAGTCTTCCAGCTGCTTTATATTGAGGCTCAAGGCCGGTTGCGCAATGCATAAGGATTCCGCCGCCTGCGTGATGCTGCCCAGCTCGACAGTCTTCACAAAGCACTGAAGCTTTCTTAGCGTCAAATTATGCGAGTTCATAAAGCTCTCGATGGCGGGCAGCGTCCGCGGCGCATCAGGACGGGTAGGCCCGAAGGGTCTTCAGGTAATCCAGCGCTTCAGCCAATGTCACCACATCGCAGTATTTCGCCTGCAGGTCGAACAAGCTCTGTTTGTGCGCGGCTTCCGAGCGGTCGCCGACCGCTTCCGCAACGACGACGGGCCGGAACCCGTTCTGCACCGCATCGACCGCCGTACCGCGCACGCAACCACTGGTAGTGCATCCCGCGATCAGCAGCGTATCGCAGCCATTGGAAACCAGACGGGACAGCAGATCGGTGCCGAAAAAGCACGAGGCGTATTTCTTGACCAGTATCGAATCTCCCGGCAGATGGCGCAGGCGCGGGTCGAGCTCGACCGCGGCAGTGCCGCTGCGCAGCGTGGCGGCGCCCTTCTGCTTCAGCACCCATACGCCGCCATCCTTCAACGAGGCATCATCGTAAGCGGTCGTGGTGAAGAAGATCGGCACGCTCGCCTCCCGGCTGGCATCGATGAGCCGGTTCGTGGCAACGATCTCGTCGTCCATATTCGAACCCAGCGGCATGTCGGGGTTGGTAAATGCCCGGATGATGTCCACAACGATCAAACCCGGGCGAACGCCAAATCCGAGTTTCAATCCGAATCCTCGCTCGCGGAAAAACTCTGTGTCGGCATGAACCATTTCACTCATTTGCTTGCTCCTTGACCAGCAATGCGGAAGCTGAAAACACTCTGCTCGTTGTACAGGACTCCGGCCTGAAGACCGGATTTCTGCGGCCCGGCGCGCTCGGCATGGCCTCAGCGATGGCGCGACACCCGCTGTTCCAGCCACCTCAGGCACAGGCCGGGAATGACAGCAAGAATGATGATGAATATGACTTGGCCGGTGATCCGCGCGAGCCGCGCATTCGCGATGTTGTTCACCAGCTCGTGGCCGAGTCCGCTCGTCGCCGACACCATGCCCGCCAGAATGAGACCGATCATCGTCAGGCCCAAGGCAATCCGCGCACCGCTGACCAGAGCCGGGACAAGCGCCGGAATAATGATCTTCGCAAGTTTTGCGTGCCACGGCAAAGTCAGCGCATCCGCCAGCCTGAGCAGGTTTTTATCCATGTCGACGGTCGCGCCCATAACCAGCAGCGCCATCGGAGGCAGCGCATGAGCAATGGCAAAGATCACTCGAACCTGTTCGCCGATCCCGAAAAAAATAATGAATACCGGATACAGGGTGACGAGCGGCACGCAATAGAACGCGAACATCGGCGTGGCGAAGACCCGCGACCAGAATGAGGACAGGCCCAGGCCAAAGCCGATCAGAGCGCCCGCAATCACCGAAATGGCCCAGCTCAGCAACAACAGCCTGACTGTGGTGAGAATGCTCTGGCGATAGGCTTCGCGCCCCAGATCCAGGATAAGGCCCTGGATCGCCTCCAGGGGGCCGGGAAAGACCACGTTATTCAGGATGGCGGCCGCGATCGCCCAGATCACGACCACGAACGCCGGTAATGCCAGCACCACCAGCACTTCGTTCAGCGCTCGAGCCAGGATCCCGGGCACGGCCGTGCCGGCGCGCTTCACCGCGCCGCAAGCCTCGTCCGATGCCGACAAAGCCATTTTGGTCATAGCGACATCCTTTTGCTTCGTCCACGCAACAACAAGCCGAACAAAGCATTCACGCCCAAGGCAAAAACCAGCACGATGACAATCCCCGCATACATGTCGTTCAACGAGAAATGGTCGTAGGCATAGGAAATGAAATGGCCCAGCCCGTATGTGGAAAGGATGAACTCGCTGGCCATGACGCCGATGATGCAGAACGACAGCGCCAGCCTGAGCCCCACGACAATCTGATTGAGGGTCGATGGAATGAGTATCTTGAAAACATAATCGGTGGTCGAGAGCTGCAGTGCCCGTGCCAGCTTGATGGTGATCCGCGGAATGGAGTCGAGCCCATCGAGCGTGGACGTGATGACCGACACGATGCCCAGCAAGGCGCCCAGCAGAACCACGGGAACCAGGCCGATGCCGGCGACGACCACAAGCAGCGGATACAGCGCGAAAGTCGGTATGGCGTAGTAGATAGAGAGCCATGGATCGAACACTCGCCGCAACAACGGGACGCGCCAGAGGATAAGGCCGATGACGATGCCGCACACGGACGCGAACACGAACGCAAGCAGGATAGCCAGGAGACTGGGGCCCAGATGGTGCAGCCAGAAAGCTTCATCGACAAGCAATTGCCCGGCACGGATCAGAATAAGGCTTAGCGGCGGCAAGGTGAAGGAGTCGATCAGCCCCGTCCTGGGCCCGATCTCGAGCACGGCAAGAATGAGCGCCACGCCAAGAAGCATCCAGGCCCTGGGACCAAGCCCAAGGCGCCGATCAGTGCACGCCGCCGCGACCGATGCGCGTGTCACAGAGCGGCCCCTTGCCTGGCCAGGGCATCTTCAGCCTCGGTGCGGAGCAGGCCCCAGACCTGTTCGGTCAGGCGCGCCGCCTCTTTCAAGCCGAGCACCGATGGATCTCTTTCCGCAGGCAGATCGACCGGCGCATCGAGAATGATGCGGCCAGGCCGCGCGCTCATTACAAGAATGCGGTCGGACAGCAAAACCGCTTCCTGGATGCTGTGCGTGACGAAAATGACGGTTGCCTTGACATGGCGCACCATCTTCAGAAGCTCGAAGCCAAGCACCACGCGGGTTTGCTCGTCCAGCGCCCCAAAGGGCTCGTCCGCCAGGACGAGATCGGGCGCGGTGCTCAGGACACGGGCGATGGCGGTACGCTGGCGCATGCCGCCGGACAACTGATGGGGATAATGCCCGCCGAACTCCGAAAGGCCGACACGGCGCAAAACATCGGCCGCCACCGCCTGCCGCTCGGCCTCCGGAACCTTGCGGGCTTCGAGGGCGAAGGCGGCGTTTTCGAGCACGGTGCGCCACGGCAGCAAAGCGGCTTCCTGGAAGATGATACCGGTTTCCCTGCGAGGCGCGGAAAGAAGCTGCCCGTCGACCAGAACCCTTCCATCGTTGATCCGGTTCAACCCGGCAACGATATCCAGAAGCGTGGACTTTCCACACCCGCTCGGCCCCACGATAGTCGTGAAACTGCCGGGCTCGAAGCGGGTGGTAGTGTTGTCCAGCGCCACCACCTCTCCGTATACCTGACCAACGTCTTGCAATTCAACCAGGACACCCATATATGACTCGCCTCGATTTCAATTAGGACATACGGCCTAAAATAGATAGCGCTGAAGCGTTCAATCGGGAATCTTGCCTTTGTACTTCTCTGGCAAATAAGCATCCGTGAGCAGGCCTTTCCAGTCCACATGCTCGATCTTGTCCGTATAGCGCAGGCCTTCCGCGACACCCGCCAGGGATTTTGGATTGAAGGCCAGCGAAAGCACGTTCAGATCGTTGAACTTCTGAATCAGCTCCTTCCCGATTTGCGGATTCACATTGAGGCTGGCCGCGTACATTTCACCGGCCTCCGAGGGATTGGCCTTCATCCAGTCTATCGCGCTCTGCAGGGCTCGCAGCAAGCCCCGCGCCACCTCTGGATGCTTTTCCGCATAGCGACGGCTGCTCACGATCATCGTCAATTCGTAATACGGCACGAATTCGTTGCCCCGGACGACAACCCTGAGATCCTTCGTGTGCTCTTTTTCCGTAAGGGGCGGAATGAACGTGACGTCGACCGCCCCGCTTTGCAACAGGGCGATCCCCGCTCCGACCCCGCCCGTCGCGACCCGCTTGGTGGTTTCCATGTTGAGGCCGGCATGTTTGGGCACCAGATAGCTCATAGCCTCGGTGACCGACCCTGCGTTCGTGAACCCCCAGGTCTTGCCGTCGAGATCCTTGACGGTCTTGATGGGAGAGTCCTTCATGACCGCCCAGCCGATTTCAAATGGAACCTCCGACGCGCCCGAAATGACCTTGATCGGCGCGCCTTTCATGTAGGCGTTGACCAGGGCGGAAGTGGCCACCTGCCCGAATGGAAGATCCCCCGCAATGACATTATGCAAAGTGGTTCCGCCACCTTCCGCCGGCAGCACTTTGTCGAGCACGATTCCCTCGCGTTCGAAAAAACCCTTGGCTTGCGCCACTTTCCAGGGCATTCCGTTGATATCGTTCGCTTGCGCCACCGATACCGTTATATGCGTCAGTTCCTTGGCGGCGCCCAGAGACGGTGAAACCATTGCAAACGCAATGGTGAGTGCGCCGGCGCCCGCCAACAGAGTTTGCCTCCAGGTCTTGTTCATATCAAAGTCTCCTCCAGCATCGAGTGCCAGGTTTATGGGTCGGTAGAAAACACCACGAGGCTATTCAAACCCCAGCCACGATAATTCTGATATTTATTTTGGAAGCGAGCATGCCTGTGAGATATGCCGCTGATACGCCAGTCTCTGCTTTGTTTTATAACATGCTGGTTAAGCATGTATCCAATATGTTCTGGGCACGCGCAGCCATATATTATCTTTATGGTTGGCCGCGCTCATACCCTCTATGGCTCTATGAGTAAGCGGATTCAATCCTCGTCGGAGCAAACCGCCTGCAATTTTTGCAGAATGTCGTATAGCCGCACGCGATCCTCTTTGTCGAGCGACAACAGCAGACGCGCATGATGCATGCGCGCTAGCGGCATTGCCGCATCCACCAGCTTAGAACCCTTCGCCGTAATGTTGCAGGCCAGCGATCGGTCGCCGCTTTTCATGGACGCGGTGTTGACCAGCCCCTTCTGGGCAAGCTCTTTGACGGTGCGGCTGACCAGGGCTTTATCGGTGGCCGCGACCTCGGCCAATTGTTTCAGCGGTATGGATTTATGATGCGCCACCGTGGACAGCAACCGCCACTGCGGCAGGGTAAGCCCTGCGCCCCGGGCGTAGACGCCGGGAAAGCGCTTCAAGTGCGCGGCAATCCGCACAATGTGCACGGACAGGAAATCTTCGACGGTAAGGTTGGAGCCATCGAGTTCGATGTGCTCCCATGGGCATGGTGTAGAAGTATCGCGCGTCACAGTCAACCTTCCGAATGCTGGAACAGGGGTACACAATAAAACACGGAGCAATCGGAAACCAGGACGAGGCTGTTGCGCCCAATCGTCGTGAAAGAACCGGAACCCTTCCCCTAGTGTACTGTTTGGGAAGCGATTGTATCACCGTCGTGGCGCATGACCGGCGGGTTTACCGGCGATGAACAGCCAGCCAGACCGTGGGTTCCTCGTTCGAGGTAAAGGCCACGCGATGCCTGCATCCCGCGGGCAACCAGCAATGCTCGCCCACCCTCAGCCGCAACAACTCGTCATGGCCAGCCATTTGCAGCGCAGCCTCGCCACGCAGCACGATCACCCATTCGTCCCAGTCCTGCTCGTACCAGAAATCACACGGACTGGCCTGGCCATGCGATACGATGCGCTCGATGCGCAGACCCGGCACATCGAGCAGATCGTCGAAGGATTCCTGAGTACCGTCTAGCGGCAGGGCCTTGAACAGATTCGACAACATGGTTTCTCCTGATGCCGGTAAATCACGGAAAATCGCCGGCGACCCGCAGGCTTTGCCCCGTCAGCCGCTCCAGCGGATCCTGGCGATAATATTGCCGCAACAGCCCGTACCAATCGGGCAACGCCTGCGCCAAAGGCTCGGGATCCACAAAGAAAGCCTCGGAACTGACCGCGAAGAACTCCGCCGTATCCATGGCCGCATAGGGATCCAGAGGGAGGCTGTCGTACCATGGCGCGGCGGCTTCGGACTCGGGATCGATGTGGCGCGGAATGGCGTCTTCGACGGCATCGAGGGCGGTATTGAAATCGTCGAAGGCGGCGTCGAGCACACGCATCCAGATTGCGGGGCGGATATCCGCGTGGTCGTGCAGGCTTGGCATGCCGTCGGCGGCGCCGCCATACAGATCCAGCTTGTGCGCGAACTCGTGGATGACCACGTTCACGGCATGGCGTCCACCCGGCTCGCTGTCTTCCCACGACAGGATTATCGGACCACCCTCCCAGGCCTCGCCCGAAGCCTCGAGCAGGTATTCGTGCACCACTCCGTCTTCGTGAACCTCGCTGCGCGGAATCAAAAAGCCGCCCGGATACACCACGATTTCCACCCAGCCTTCGTACAGCGAGGGATCGAGCTCCATGATGGGCAAGGCCGCCTGGATGGCGACGGCAAGCCGGATGTCGTCGGTTATTTCAAACCCATGCGCACCGCTGAATGTCTTGCTGGCCAGCAGCCACGCGGCGCGTGCGCGCAAGGCTTCGTCCTGCTGCGCCGAAAGGCCCGCCAGAAAAGGCAGGCCGTCAACCGCCCGCCTCCAGGCCCGGGGCGAGATAAGGGAAAGTTCGCGCATTACGCGCCGTCGGCTGGCGCCTTTGCCGGCAAGCCACCTGAACATAGCTGGTGATCCAAGGAAAACAGATAGAGGAATATCCGATGATACCCGCAAGGGTCAACAAGCATTTTGCGCCCGTCCGGCAACAGCCGCTTACAACAGCTACGCAATCTTCCAAAAAATCCTGCGCGGAACGCGTCGGATGGTGCTGGCTGTTCTATAGTGAAATCTATGCGGCAAATGGTGATTCCGCAATTCGGAGAGGTTCATGGCTTATCTGTTTTCACGTCTGGCCTTTGTGCTGATCGGCCTGCTTTTCGCCCTGGGCGCAGTACCTTCCCAGGCCGCCGACGCCTACAGCCCCGAAGAGCTCGAACAACTGGTGGCGCCCATTGCCCTCTACCCCGATCCGCTGCTCTCGCAGGTGCTCATGGCCTCCACCTATCCGCTGGAAATCGTCGAAGCGGCACGTTGGCGGGCCGGCCAGCCGCAAAGCCTGTCGGATCAGCAGTTGTCGGGACTGCTGGCGGACAAACCCTGGGATCCCAGCGTAAAAGCCGTAGCGGCGTTTCCCGACGTGCTGGAGATGATGAACGAGAAAATCAGCTGGACGGGCCAGTTGGGCAATGCCTTTCTCGATCAGCAGGAAGACGTCATGGCAGCGGTGCAGCGCCTGCGCGCCCGCGCCCAGGCGGCCGGCAATCTTCAATCCGGGCCGCAGCAGACCGTCACGGTATCGGGCAGCCCATCGGTCATCGCCATCGCGCCGGCCCAACCTGATACGATCTACGTCCCTATCTACAATCCTGTCGTCATCTACGGCCCGTGGCCGTATCCCGGCTATCTGCCCTATTATTGGCATCCGCCGCGCTATGTTGTCCGGGGCCCGGTCATTACATTCACGACCGCCTTCATCGTGGGCGGTGTGCTCTGGAGCACCTACAACTGGCATCACCGCCGTTTCGACATCAACGTGAACCGCTACAACCGGTTCAACCGCACGCATATCACCGGCCCTGTCTGGCATCGGGAGTTCGAACAACGCCGCGCTGCCGCCTATCGCCACGAGGCCGTTCGGGAGCATTACGGCAATCCGCGCAACGCAGTCCCTCGGGGCCCCATGCCCAATAGACCTGGGCCCGAACATGCAGGGCCGCCGGCCGGCGGCCGTTCCAGCTTCGGGCACACGCCGCCCGGCCAAGGCGTGACCCGCACGCCTCCTCCCGCCGAAGCGCCGCACGGGCAAATCCACACGCGCACTTCGCAACCACCGTCGTCGTCGATGCAGCAACCGCAACGACAGCCGCAACAAACGCAACAGCGGCCGCCTCAACAGCAGCCGCAGGCGCGGCCACAGCAACCACCGCATCACGCGCCGGGCGGGGAAAGACCTGCGAACGTGATCCGCACACACGAATTCCACAACGAAGCGGCCCACACGCGGCCTCCGGCTGAACGCCAGGCCCAGAGGCAGGAACATAGGCAGGAATACCGGCAATCCCACGCGCCGGCCTCCGAACGCCATGAAAGGAATGGCGGCGACAGATAGCGCTGCGCCAGCGCAAAACCCTTGGCACCAAGACGCCAAGGGCCGGCCTGCGCCTGTTTGACGCCCCGCGCGTAACTTGATTTCAGCTACGCGCGGGAAGGCAGGGAAGCGTTCACCCGTTCATCTTGCACAAATGTGAATAGACATCGCCATGGTCCTTGACCAGGGTCTTGATGACTTTGTAGTCGAGCTTGCCGTCGGCGTTGCGCTCGATGTGCGCAAGAGACCAATCTTGAACCGGGTACTGGTTGGGCCCGAAGTGGAAGCTGCCGCGCACACTTTGGAAGTCAGCCTTGCGCAGGGCCGCGCGGAACTGGTCGGGCTTGCCCTTGTAGTCGCCGTCGACGGCTTTCAGGGCCGAACCGATGGCGCGGGCGGTATCGTACGCCGTGGCCGCATAGCTGGAGGGGCGGCGCTTGAAGGTTTTTTCGAAGTCGGCCACGAAGGTCTTGCTGGCCTGGTTGTCGCGGCTGGCGGTCCATAACGTGCTGAGGTAATAGCCATCGGCCGCATCGCCCAGGGCGGCCAGCATGCGGTCGTCCAAAGCAAGGGTCGTTACCATTTTCACGGACTTGTTCAAGCCCGAGTTGGCGAATTGCTTGCCGAAGTTGATGCCCGCCCCGCCCGGCAGGAACTGGAACACGCCGTCGGGATTCAGCGAGCGGATGCGCGCCAGCTCGACGGAATAGTCCGACTGGTCGAGCTTGGTGTAGATTTCGGCCAGAACCTCGCCCTTGAACTCGCGCTTGAAACCGCTTAGCGCATCGCGCCCGGCCTGATAGGCGGACGCCACCAGGACGATCTTCTTGATGCCTACCTCGTTGGCGGCCATGGCGGCGGTATCGCTATGCGAATCGTTCTGGAAGCCCACCGAGAATAGGTTCTTGTCGCACCCCCTGCCGGCGAAATTCGAAGGACCCGCGTTCAGGCTGACATAAAAGCCCCCCTCCTTCACCACAGCTGGCGCAACCGCAATCATTACATTGGAAAAATTGATACCGGTGAACAGGCGTATGCCTTCCTGCAGCATTTTGTCGGCCGACTGCTTGCCCGAGCTGGGCTTCAAGCCGTCGTCCTCGACCACGAGACTGACCGGGACGCCGCCCAGCTTGCCGCCCTCCTGCTGGATAGCCAGGGCAAAGCCGTCGCGCTCGTCCTCGCCGATATAGCCCGCCGGGGTCGACAGCGTCGTGATGAAGCCTATTTTGACGGGCTCCTGCGCATGGGTCGCCACGGCCGATACGGACAAAGCCAGGCCAAGGCCAAGTTTTGCTAATTGATTCATACCGCTGCTCTCCTCAGGGTTGAACTGCCAAAAAAGCTTATTGATTATTGATGTCAGGCGTTGCGCACCATGACCCGCATCGACCCGATGCCCTGGAACTCGGCCACGATGCAGTCTCCTGCATTCTACCCGCCGACGCAAGCAATCGTGCTAGGGATCTATCTGCGGAACAGTGGGGCGCGGGCGCTTGAGGATCTCGCCCAGTGCCGCGTAGAACGGCCCGCCCAGACGGGCAATGGGATCGATGGCGACGCTGTTCACGTGATTCCCGTCGTACACGGCCGGGTCCAGGTGGAACATGACCACCTCGCCGATATACAGCGTATTGGTGCCCGTTCCCAACGGCACAATGTGCGCCAGGCGGCATTCCATCTGCACGGGTGATATCGCCACGCGCGGCACCTTGACCAGGCGGCCGGGCAGCGTGGCAATGCCCAGGTGCTCGGCCTCGCTGGCATGCGAGGGGTACAAGGCGCTGCTGGCGTTCATCAGATCCAGCACGGCGCGCGTTGCCACGTTGACCACGAACTCGCCGGTTTCCCGGATGTTGCGGGCGGTGTCCTTCAGCGCGCCGTCGTCCTGGCCCGCAATATTGACGGCCAGCATGGGCGGTGTATCGCACACGTAGTTATATGAGCTGAACGGCGCCACATTGACGACGCCGTTTTGCCCGAGGGTGGTTATCCAGGCCACCGGCCGGGGCACTACCACGCCGGTAAGCAATTTGTAGGCCATGGATGCCGACAGTTCCGAGGTCGGCAGGGAAGTGAAGTTTTCGTGAATCGCTTGCGTCATCGTTGCACCAAGGCTCCTGGCCTGTCTATTCAGATGAATAATTGTATGCCGGGCAGGAAGCCGTCCATGTTCAACAGCTCGATCTTTTTTTCCACGATGCGCAATTGCCCCTCGGCTTCACGCAGCATATAGTGCGCGCGCGCGCCCAGCACGACCTGGCTTCCCCCCTGATGCTCCAGGTAGACGATATTGCTGGTCAAGCGCGGCAACCCGCCGCCAGCCTCGCCCTCATCGACTTCCGGGCGCTGCACCACATGCATGCTGCGCACCGGAGGCTGCAGGGAATGGGCCTGAGGATGGCCTAACCGCGCAATGCGCAGCTTGAGCAGCATTTTGTCCTCCAGCGCAATGCTGGCCTGCGTGTGGCGGTCGGTTTGTCCTGGCCGGGTGGGAATCCAGTAAACGCCATCGTCCGCGAACAGGTCGTACCATTGCTCGAACTGCCTGTCATCCAGCAAACGGTTCTCGTGATACACGAATTCGACAAGACGGTCGTTCAATTCGGATTTGCTCATGCCTGGGCTCCCATGGGTTGCATCAACAGCGCATGCCAGGCGCGATACTGATTGCGCATGACCAGTTCGTTATTGCCGTCCTCGAAGCGGCAATCGCCCTGCTCCTGCTCGGCCGGGTCGAATTGGCGCTGCAGATTGACCCAGGGATTGCCCGCCGCGGCCAGGCTGGCCTGCTGGCTTTCAAACAAATGCACATCGTCATGGGACACCACGCTCATGGGCGAGAACACCAGCCGGCTATAGGTCAGGCCGCGCTCGAGCATGATGGCTGGCGCTCCCTTGGGCTGAAAGGCCCAGACCTCCAACTGGGTAAGGTTTGCGGCCAGAGGCCTTAGCACCCGCAGTATCTGCGGCGACCCCTTTGTGGCCAGGCTGGGATACAGCACCACGTTCTGCGGCGAGAAGGCGAGAATCTCGCGGGCCCGCTCTTTGCCGTGGGCCTGTTCCAACGACTCCTGATAGCCAGGGACATCGGAATAATCGGTATGAATGCTGAACTTGGTGCCGAGAATGCTGTGCCCATTGGGCAGGGTTCTGGCGCCCATCTTGGTATAGAAATCGTAGCCGGAACCAAAGGGCAGCAATTGCTCCAGAGCCGTGGGATTGATTTCCAGGAATTCCTCGCCCACCTGCTGGGCCGTGGCCGACGCGGATTCATGCGTGGAAATGGGGTGAACCGTATCGTTGATGTTTTCCAGATACATCTTCCAGTTGCAACGGATGACGCTGCGGATGCAGCTGCCGGCGATCTGCAGTTCGCCTTCGGGAGAACGGTCGGCCATGTTGTCGAGCGCGCCCAGGGCTTCGCCGAAATACTCCCGGAACGACATGCCCTGCCGGCTGAGGCGCGCAAACACGAAGCCCCGATAGGTTTCCACGCCCCCGGGCACCGACAGCCCCTCGGCGGCGGCGCTGGCTTCGAATCCGGTGTCCTTGTAGCCCGCCTTGAGCGATACCGCCAGCAAAGCGCCGTCGGTTTTATAGCACCACGCATGATAGGGACAGCGCAGCATGCGCCCGGCATTGCCCTGCGGCCTGGAAACAATGCTGGCGCCCTTGTGGGCGCAGCGGTTGATCAGCACGCGCACGCTGCCGTCGCTGTGCCGGATCATGATGACCGGACTGCCCGCCAGCTCCAGCGTTATATAGTCGCCCGCTTGCGGAACCTGGCTTGCGTGGCCCACGTAAAGCCACGACCGGGCAAAGACCCGCTCTTGTTCCAGTTGAAAGATTTCTTCGCTGATGTAGGCGTCGCGATGGATCTGGCCCTTGGAAACCAGCCCCGCGACGGCTTCGGCGTCGGTACGGTAATGCATGATTTATCTTCCCATATTCATGGATGGAATGGCCTGCGCCTCGCTATGCTTGTTCCAGCTGGGTTTGTGAAACGGCCCCTGCGTTTTCCCTTTCGCTTGCCGGGCGCGGCCATACGGCCGTCACGTCATCGGGCGGCACGGAAGACAGAAGCAGGCGTGTATAAGGATGAGAGGGATTGCTGAATACGGCTTCAGTGTCGCCCTGCTCGACCACTTCGCCCTTGCACATGACCAGCACACGCCGGCACAAATAGCGGACGACGGAAAGATCGTGGGAAATAAGGACCACGGCAACGCCAAGCTCACGATTAAGCTGCAACAGCAAGTTCAAAATCAAGGCCTGAACCGACACGTCCAGACCGGACACGATTTCATCGGCCACCAGCAACTGCGGTTGCGCGCACAGGGCCCGCGCGATGTTCACGCGCTGCTTCTGCCCGCCCGACAATTGCGAAGGAAACCGGCCCATGGCGTCCATGGCCATACCCACCTGGCCCATCAGCTTGGCAGCGATCCGGCCGCGCTCTTCCGAAGAAACATCATCGCGGGTTTCCAGCACCTGGGTAATCAGTTTTTGAACCGTGCGGCGCGGATTCAACGCGGAATCCGGATCCTGGAAAACCATTTGCACGATTTTCCTCATGGTTCGGGCGGCCTCGACGGAAGCCCCCGAACGCGCCACGCCGTTGATATGCACAGTGCCTTGCGACGGTTCCAGCAAGCCCACAATCAGGCGCGCCAATGTGCTTTTGCCGCTGCCGCTTTCCCCGACCACGCCAAGCAACTCACCCGGAGCCACGGAAAGAGACAAAGGCCGAAGTGCATGGAACACGACGCGCTGCCCGCCGGAGCGGCTGTAATAGCTGCGGCTGACGTCCTTGAATTCGATGAGGGGCCGGCCCAGCCCGTTGGAGCTTTCGGGCAACACATGGACTTGCTGTTGCAAGGTGGCCGCGGAAGACCGACAGGCTCCGGCACAAGCGACGAAATGATCGTCGGCGACCTGGACAAGCTCGGGGATGCTATTTTCGCAATCGCCATTGCGCGTCGGACAGCGGCGCGCAAACCGGCAGCCCTTGAGCTCGGCCATGTCTTTGAGACCCGGCATCAGTTCAGCCAAGGACGGCAGCACGAACTGCCGGCCATCGAGGCCCGGCGTAGCGGTTTTCAGGGACCAGGAATACGGATGCCTGGGAGATTCGAGCACGCGCCGCGCGGGGCCGCGCTCGACGACGTCGCCCGCATACAGCACCGCCACCTCGTCGCATACATGCGCAGCCATCCGCAAATCGTGCGTAATGAGTATGACCGCTGTATTGTGCTTGCTTTGCACTTCGCGCAGGATGCGGATGATCTGGGCCTGGGTGATGACATCCAGCGCGGTGGTGGGTTCGTCCGCCACGATCAGTTCGGGATCGCCCGAAAAAGCCATGGCGATGAGAATGCGCTGGCACTGCCCGCCTGAAAGCTGGTGCGCATAACGCCCCAGCATGGATTCGGGCTCGGGCAGGCCGACTTCGGCCAGGCGCGCGATGCTGTAGGACTCCCATTCCTTGCGCGGCAAGCCCAGATACTTGAGGTGCTCGAACATCTGCTGCCTGATGGTGAACACTGGGTTCAACGCGGACAGTGGCTCTTGCGGTATGAAGGCAATGCGCTTGCCCAGGAAGGAACGCGCCTGCCTGCCGGTAAGCGCTTCGCCCTGGAAACGCACCTGGCCCGAGGAGAACCGCAGATTCTCGGGCAGCAAACCCGATATGACCCGCCCCACCATGCTCTTGCCCGCGCCGGACTCCCCGACCAGACCTAGTACCTCACCCTTGCGGACGCCGAACGACACATTGCGCAACAACGCTACGCTGGCGCCGCCCACCTTGACGTCCACGGAAACCTTGTCGAATTCCAATACCGGCTGCATCAGTCGCTCCCACGTTGCTTCAACCGCGGATCCAGCACCACCCGCAAACCGTCGCTGAGCAGATTGAACGCCAGCACGGCAAAGACGATTCCACAGACGGGCGCCAGCAGATTCCAGCTTGCCTGGTAGATCTGGTCGCGGCCGTCGGCCAGCATGACGCCCCACGCCACGACATTGGAAGGCACCGACAAGCCCACGAAACTGAGAATGGCCTCGACCACGATGGCGATGCCCATTTCCAGGCTGAACAATGTGATGATGAGTGGCATGACGCTGGGCAGGACCTCGTGCGTCATGACCCGCCAATGCGAGAACCCCAGCAGGCGCGCGGCATACACGTACTCGCGCTGCCTTGCCACCAGGACCTCGGCGCGCACGACACGGTAGAACCGGGTCCAGTCGACCAGCACGATAGCCAGAATAACATTGGTGATGCCCGTGCCCAACCCCACCATCAGCATCATGGAAAACACCACGGGCGGAAACGCCATCCAGAGCACGACAATGGCGCTGACGAAGCGGTCGAACCAGCCGCCTATGTATCCGGCCAAGATGGCCAGCACCGTGCCCAGCAGCATCGTGCCCGTGGCGGCGACCACGGCAACCAGCAAGGCCACCCGGCTGCCGAAGAT
Organism: Eoetvoesiella sp.; assembly: GCF_035555955.1. NCBI lineage: Bacteria > Pseudomonadati > Pseudomonadota > Betaproteobacteria > Burkholderiales > Alcaligenaceae > Eoetvoesiella > Eoetvoesiella sp. The sequence goes on from NZ_DATMGA010000068.1 coordinate 39,547, forward strand.
AAGCCGCGACAACACACAACGCCCGAGGGCATCGGTTCCCAACGGATATTGCGCCATGCCGCCCGCCGACCAGGCCGGCGGCAGCACAGTCGACATGAGGTCTTGCGCATTGGGGTCGTTGGGGGCAAGCCATGGCGCGAACACCGCCACGAATACGAAGATCAGCACCAGCATGCTGCCCACCAGCACCTTCGGATGCCTGAAGATGCGTGCGAACGCCGCATCGCGAACCAGGTTTATGGCGATTGCAGTCATGAAACTCTAAGCCTTGGATTAAGCACCGCATACAAGCCGTCGACGCAGAAATTGACGAACAGCACCATCAGGCAGAACACCAGCGCCACGCCCTGGATGAGAGGCAGGTCGTAATTCTTGATGGCTTGCACCATAAGATTGCCGATGCCGGGAAACGAAAAGATCACCTCGATCAGCAAGGTGCCGCCAAACAGAAAACCAAACTGCACGCCGATGAGCGTCAGTGTGGGAAGCGCGGCGTTTTTCAGCATGTGCAGCAATAGCACCCGCCATTCCGGCACCCCCCGCAGGCGCGCTACATTGACATACTGCGAGGTCGCGGTGTCGATCAGGCTGGAACGCAACACACGGATGATGATGGGACTGAAGGCCAGTGCCAATGCGAAAGCCGGCAACAGCAAATGCGCAAAGGCATCGAACCATGCCGACCACTGCCCGCTCAGCAGCAGGTCGATAAGAAGAAAGCCCGTTCCGTGAGGTGCGGTAATGCTGGAATCCAGGCGGCCCATGAACGGCAGCACCGGAAACAGGACGCCAAGCAAAAGAATGAGAATGATGCCCCACAGGAACGACGGCACCGAAAGCAGAAACACCAGGAAGAAATCCGCGGCGACTTCACCCCTTTTGCGATCCAGCAAATACAGCACGATGCCGCCGGGAATGGAAATGAGCAGCGCCATGACCAGGCTGACCAGCACGAGTTCCAGCGTGGCCGGCAATGCCACGCCCAGCAGCTCCGACACGGGCTCGCGAAAGAAAATGGATCGGCCCAGGTCGCCGTGCACCGCATGGCCCAGCCACACCATGTACTGATGGGATACCGAGCCATCCATGCCCAGGGCCTTGCGCAGCAGGTCGGCGTCGGCCTGCGTGGCCGACGGCGGCAGCATCATTCCCAGGGGGTCGGAGGGAATCATGCGCAATACGATGAACACCACCATGGAAAGGAACAGCGCGGTGATGACCATGACGCCCAGCTTGCGCCCCAGCAACGAAACAATGGGATTCATGCAGCGCCCGTCCTGATGCAGAGAGTGAGCAGGCGCGGATCGCAAGCCGGCGCATTGCATATTGGTTTAATCGGCATAACGATCGCGCCCTTGAAACACTATTTTTTCCAGGAATATTCTTGCGGCAGGATGTAGCCAGTCTGATAAGTGGGAACGTCCAGCCCTTTTTTGTAGGCAATCGTCGCCACGGACTGCAGGACCGGCAGGCTCCATGCGTTCTCGGCGGCCTCGCGGTTAAGCGCCTGATACCCGGCCACCCGCTTGGCTTCGTCCATTTGCCCGTTAAGCGCGTCGAGCTGGGCGGAAAGCTTGGGCTCTTTCCAGGTCGAGAAGCGCAGGCGGGGATCCAGGATCCGGCCCGTGAAGATTTCGGGGTCGCCCGTGGCATTGGCCCAGCTGTACAGCATGACACCGGTCAGCTTGGACGAATGGCTGAGCTCCAGATACTTGGCGATGGTGATTTCCTCGACCGTGGTGTTGATGCCGATTTGGGTCCACATTTGCGCAATCGCACGCGCCACGTCGTAATCGGACGGGAACGTGTTATTGGTGGAGAGCAGGTGGATCTGCAGGGGCTTTTCCTTGCTATAGCCGGCTTTGGCCAGTTCAGCAGCGGCTTCGTTCTTGTTGTACTCGACCCTGTAGTCGGGCACATCGCCCGGTGAGCCCTTGGTTGCCAGAACGGAGATCGGCTGAGCAACGTTGTTGTAGAAAGCACGCGACAACCCGGCCTTGTTGATGGCCAGTTGCATGGCCTTGCGTATATGGACGTTCTGGAAAGCCGGCACATAGCTGGGTATCTGCAGAATATAGATTTCGCTGTACGGATACACCTTGGCCTGCAGCTTGGGGTTCTTTTCCAGGCGAGTTACTTCGCGCACCGGAATCTGCACCGAAATGTCGGACCGGCCGGATTCCACCGCGGCCACCCGCGCCGATGCATCGGGCACGATTTCGAAAACCACGCGCTTGATGGCGGGCGCCCCCTTCCAGTAGTCGTCGAAGGCTTCCAGCGTAATGCGCGAGCCGCGCTTGTAATCGACCAGCTTGTAAGGCCCCGCCCCGATTGGATGCTTGACGAATTCAGCCTCGCCCACCTTCTCGAAGTAAGCCTTGGGCAGAATGTAGGCCGACAGGAAAGCCAGGCCCTTCATGGCCGTGGGGGTCGCCTGGGAAAAGGTGATGACGGCCTTGTCAGGCGCGGTAACCTCGACAGACTTCAAGGTGGGAAGCATGCCGTGCAGCGCCAGAATCTTGTTCTGGATAGCGCGATCCAAGGTGAACTTGAGGTCCTGCGCCGACATTTTGCTGCCGTCCTGGAACAGCACGCCGTCGCGCATTTGAACCTCGAGCTTTGTGCCCGAATCATCCAGCCAGCGCCAGGCTTTGATGAGGCGCGGCTCGACCTGCAGGTCGTTGTTCACGAACAGCGGGGAATCGAACACCGCCTTGTAAATGGATTGCCCTGCCGGATACGTCACCGCAGTGGGATCCCAGCTTGGCACATCGACCGGATACGCAATGGTGAGTTCGGATGGGTGTTCGTGCGCCTGCGCCCAGCCGGCCATCAAACCCATGGTCGCGCACAACATCAACCCTATTGTTTTGTTACGCCATATTTTCACGGAGCTTTCCTTAAGTGTGGATGGTTTGCAAGCACCCAATTGAATGAACAGATTCCAGCCCGAAATGCGGGCCACCACATGCAAATCAATTGCTCGTAAAAAGTATATTGTTTATGATTAAATTCAGTCGATAATGGTTTTCCCTATTTTTAATAACATTAAAATCAATAGGTTAATATAAATATAATTAGTATATAGATATCAAATAAATACTAGAACATCGCCCAGGATCAGAAAAAATGGCAAAACTCCATTTTCAATACACTGATGCAAAAATACCCGAAGCCGCGGCGCCCCTCCCGACGGAACCGGGCGTGGGAAGCTGGTATGCTGCAAGCTATCGGTTCGCTGCTCTACCAAGGCCTGTTATCACCAACCACCGCCAACCATGACATCGCTTTCAAGCCCAGCCCGACGCAGCCCGCAAAAAAAGGCCGCCACGCGCAAGCCGAATATGCGCGAGCAGGTCTATCTGCACTTGCGCACACGCATGCAAAAAGGTGAAATCCAGTTCGACGACAGGCTGGTCGATCATGAAATCGCGGCCGACCTGCGGGTGTCCCGCATGCCGGTTCGCGAAGCCCTGCTGCAATTGAAAAACGAAGGGCTGCTGGACAGCACTTCCCGCGGCTTCGTCCTGCGACGCTTCACGCCCACCGATATTGCGCAACTGTTCGAAGTACGACTGCTGCTGGAGCCGGCCGCGGCGGCGGCGGCATGCGAAAAAGCCACGCTGGAAGGCCTGGCCATCATGCGCATGGCAACCGACGAGTCTGAAAAGGCGCATCGGGCAAGCGACATCCTGGCCTACATGAAAGCGAACACCACGTTCCGCTCTACGTGGATCAGCCTGGTTCCCAACCCCCACCTGGCCACCATGATCTCCCGACTTGTCGATCACGTGGAAGCCGTGCGCCTGGCCACGCTACGCGATCCGAAATGGCGAGCCTCTTCGCTGCTGTCCACGCAAAAAATCATGGACGGCTTCATGAAAAAAGACACCGACCTGGTTCAGGAAAGCGTCCGCTACAACCTGCGCCATGCTGCGGCCGCCTACTACGCCGTCCAGGACGCCATGATGCTGGAGAACAGGCAGGCCGAGACCTGAAGCGCGTGCAGCGCCCCCAGGCCTGTACCGCGCGCCTTGCGGCAAACCGAAAGCCGCAGCGTCAAGACCCTCTGCCCAGCCAGGCTCCGCCTGCGATGGGCGTGCACCTCATAAACCGAAGAAGTCGGCGGCGTTGCCGGCAAGCATCCGGGCTTTGTCCTGGGACGACAGGAAATCGGCGCCCGCGATCAGCGAGCCGATTCTCGGTTCGCCAAGGGGAAAGGGGTAGTCCGAACCCAGCATGACATGGTCCGTGCCCATTATTTTGGTCAGCAGATTCAGGGAATCGGGATCGAACACCGCGCTGTCGACGCTGAAGCGGTCCACGTAGCTGGAGGGAGGATTGGGGCAGTCCTGCCGGACGATATCGCGATGTTTCCAGGCATTGTCCACCCGGCCCAGCAGGAAGGCGAAGGCGCCCCCGCCATGCGCGAAGCACAGCTTCAGGCTTTTGGGGATACGCTCGAACGCGCCCGAAAGAATCAGGGAAAGAATGCTCAACTGGGTTTCGGCCGGCATGGCCACCAGCCACGGCAGCATCCACTTTTTCATGCGGTTCGGCCCGCCCATCATGTCCCAGGGATGAACCAGCACGGGTATGCCGTCGTTCGCGCAATGAGTCAGAAAATCCACCAGATGGGCGCTGTCCATGTCCAGGTTGCCCAGGTGGTTGCCGATCTGGACGCCCACATGGCCCTTGGCCTTGGCGCGGCTGGCCTCGGCGCACGCCAGGTCCAGGTCCTGCAGCGGAACCTGAGCCAGGACCTTGAGGCGGGCAGGATTGGCGCTGGCGAATTGCAAGGCGTGATCGTTCATGCGCTCGGCCCAATCGGCGGCCGCGCGCGCCGCATCGCTATACCGGAACATGATGGGGGTGGCACAGCTGATCTGGATGTCCACGCCCTGCTCGTCCATTTCGGCCAGGCGCGCATGCGCATCCCAGAGCACTTTGTAGACGGGCCGGAAAGGCTTTTCTCCGGTCATGATCTGGCCGGTATCGCCGCCGGCGTCGACACGAAGCCACAGACCGTTGTCACGATCCAGGGCAGCGCCCTCCTCCTTGCTCAAAAGGGGGAAATGGTGGGCGTGCATGTCGATTTTTTTCGGATAGGTCATGATTTTTTCTGTATGGTTCGTGGCGCTTGCCTGTGCATGGCCGCCAGGGCCGGGGCGTTACAGTGCATGCGTGCGATGCAGCTCGTCGTGCCAGGCCTGGAAATCCCGGCCGGAATGAATGAGGCCACAGCCTGGGCAGATGCGCTCGGCATCGGTGGTCGAATAAAAACGGTTGTATATGGGCGGAAAATCGTCGACGATGCTTTCCAGCTGTATGTCGTAGCGCTTGACTATCGTGCCGCAGCGGGCACAGCTCCATTGCAGCCCGTCCGCCTCGCCCTTGGGGCGTTTGCGTTCGATGACCAGGCACAGGCTGTCGGCTTCGCGCTGCGGCGAATGCAGCGTGTGCGGCGCCATCAGGAACATGTCGCCTTCCTTCAGATGCACTTTTTCGTATTGCCCGCGATCCCACATGAGCAGGTAGGCGTTGCCCTTGAACTGGTAAAAAAACTCTTCGATGGGATCGTCGTGGAAATCGCTGCGCTGGTTGGGGCCGCCCACCACCGTGACCATGAAATCGCCGTCCGCCCAGATTTGTTGGTTGCCCACTGGCGGCTTCAGCAAGTGGGAGTTGTCGTCCAGCCAACGCTGGAAATTCAGGGGATAACCGTATTTGTACATGTGCGAAGTCTCCTTCCGATCGCGCCGCTTTGCCGCGGCTTGCGCGTTGCTATTCAAAACCCTGGAGCAGCGGGTCGGTGCTGCCCCAGGACTCAAAGCGGCTTGTAGGCAATGGCCTTGATTTCGATGAGCAGGTGCGGGTGAGGCAGCTGATGCACCGCCACCGTCGTTCTGGCGGGGCCGGTTTCGTCGAAGAACTGGCCATATACCTCGTTGTAGCCGCCAAAGTCATTCATATTGACCAGGAAGGCGCTGACTTCCACCACATCGGACAGATCGGCCCCGGCGCTGGCAAGAATATCGCGGATGTTTTCGATGACCGCACGGGTCTGGGCGCGAATATCCAGGCTGGTGGTGCCCATGGCATCCACCTGCACGCCTTCGAAGCTGTTGTCCGGCCTGCGCGAGCTGGTGCCGGAAACGAAAATGAAGTCACCCGCGCGCCTGAAATGGGGAAAACGGCCGCGAGGCTTTGCTTTTCCGGGTATGACGGCGGCTTCTGTGGTTTTCATGTGCTTGTCCCAATAAAAGATATGACGTCCATCCGGGAAACTATAAAGGCAATTTCCAAGGCTGGATACTGAAAAACCCGACAAGCAACTATAACCAAAATGAATATATGGGCGTTTGCCAACCCGGCGCTACAGGCCGCCCGGGGCGTCAATGCCGGCCACTTGCTCCAGGGCGGCCAGCAAGCGTGCCGTCGCCGCCGTGGGCGGCCTGTCGGCCATCAAGGTATAGCCGACCTTGCCGAAAGGACTGGCCACGCCCAGGCGCAGAATGCTAAGCAGACCGGCCCGCACGAACTGCTCGGCAACCGCATAGGGCATCAGGGCGATCATGGTCGACTCCAGCAACAGCCCCAGGTTGGTCAGGAAGGACACCGATTCGACCAGCTTTCCCGGCATCGCCATGCCCGCCGCCTCGAAAAAGGAGTGGGCGGACCGCCTGGCCACCGATTCCACGGTAGGGATTATCCAGGCCATGTCCTGCAATTGACGGATATCCACCTGGGCATCCAGGGCCAGGGGATGGTGGCGCGACACGACGGCGCACAGCATTTCGTCGTACAGCGGAACGTGGATGAAGGAAGGATTGATGTTTTCTTCCGGGAGAAAGCCGATGACCACGTCGAACTGCCCGCGCGCAAGCTCCGGAAACAAAGCGTCGTTGGATCCGACGCGGATCTTGACGATGATGTTGGGCGCTATTTCGCGCAGGCGCAAAACCGCCCTGGGCAGCAATTTTGCCGAGGCCGTCAACAGCGTGCCCACCACGACCTGGCCCGAGATGCCGGCGCTCCACGAGTTGGCATCGTCGGCAAGAAAGCGCAGCCCCGCCAGCAGGGACTGCGCATGCCGCCGCAGCAACTCGCCGAATTCGGTCAACTGCACCCCGCGCTTGCCGCGCGTGAACAGGGTTTCGTTGAAGTGTTGCTCCAGTTCGCGGATGCACTTGCTGACCGCCGGCTGGGTCATGTGCAATTCGCGCGAGGCCGCCAGCATCGAGCCGGTTTCGGCCACCTTCTCGAAAATGGCGAGCTGTTGCAGCCTGAGCCGGCGAACCAGGGAGCCGCTGGAATGTTCCATGGCTTCGCGGCTCCTTAATAAGTGTTGACAGGCCCTAATCCAGCCATACCGTGAAATCGCCGGCGGGAACCCTGGGAGTACGGAACGTATTGACCAGCGCCGACTCGTCGGCATAGCCCAGCGCCATGCCGCACACCACCATTTCGTCGTCGTTCGCGCCGACATGCGGCAAAATGATTTTTCCGTAGGCGTTCCAGGCCGCCTGGGGGCAGGTGTCGAGCCCGCGCGCGCGCGCGGCGACCATGACGCTTTGCAGGAAGCCGCCGTAGTCCATGAGCGAACCTGTGCCCAGGATCGTGTTGACCGTGAAGATCAGCCCCACGGGCGCATCGAAAAAGCGGAAATTGCGCTGATGCTGCGCATGCATGCCGTCTTTGTTGCCGCGTTCGATGCCCAGCAGTCCGTACAGGCCCCAGCCGTTTTCGCGGCGGCGATCGATGAACGGGCTGATCCATTTGCGGGGGTAGTAGTCGAATGCCTCGACATACTCGGCGGCCAGGGCGGGATCGGCGCGCAGGGCGTCGTGGGCGGCGCATACTTTTTCCACCAGGGAATCCTTGCTTCGGCCTTGCAGCACATAGGCTTTCCAGGGCTGGATATTGGCGCCGGACGGCGCGCGGCTGGCCACGGCCAGGATTTCCTCGATCAGGCCGCGCGCAACGGGCTCGGCGGTATAGGCGCGAATGGACTGGCGTCCTTCAATGGCCTGGTCGACGAGTGCCACGGCATCGGATACACAACTTTCAACGGCGGTACTGCTGGACATGATGCGGAAAACTCCTGGTTTCTGGATTCCCAGGGACGCCACGCGCCCCGTGAATATCGATGATAAAGCAAACAGCGCAAATATATGCGCGCAAAAGATGGTGCCTGCGCAAAACTGATAGCCGGCGAACCCGCTCCGCCCGTAATGTATCGCCAAGGGCGCAACACGACGCCGACCCAAGACGGGCCGACCGGCTCAAATAACCAGGAGATGACGCAGCATGGCCACCCACCCCTTCCTTACCAAGAACCGCTTCCTGCTGGGCACGTTTTCGACCAACTGCTCTGGCGGCATGACTGTATCCAAGCTGCCCGGCCGCTGGAAGGCCGACTGGCAGCACAATCTTTGCATAGGAAAAATGCTGGACGACGCGGGCATCGATTTCATGCTGCCCATTGCACGCTGGATCGGCTACGGCGGCGAAACCGATTTCCACGGCTACGTGCTTGAAACCGTCACCTGGGCCACCGCCCTGCTGGCCAATACCAAGAACATCACCGTGTTCGCCACCGTCCACACCGTGGCCAACCACCCCGTCGTGGTCGCCAAGCAAATCGCCACCATGGCGCAAGTGGGCGGCACCGAGCGCGTGGGGCTGAACATTGTGGCGGGCTGGAACAAGCCCGAATACGAAGCCCTGGGCCTGACCCTGCCGGACGACCACGAAACACGCTATGGCTACGCTCAGGAATGGTTCGACATCGTCAAGAAGCTGTGGACGCACGACGGCCCCTTCGACTGGGACGGCAAGTACTTCCATCTCAAGCACACTTACGGCAACCCCAAGCCCGAATTCCAGCCGCCCATCTTCAATGCCGCCGGATCCGGCCAGGGCCGGGAATTCGCAAGCCGCAACGCCGACTTCCTGTTCACCCCCGCCATCGACCTGAGCCGTTCCAAACAGGAAGTGGCCGAGCTCATCCAGCTAGGAAAAACAAACCAACGCAACGTAAACGTGCTGACCTTCAGCCATGTCATCTGCCGGCCCACCGAAGCCGAAGCCAAGGCCGACTGGCAAAAGCTGCAGGACAACGCCGACTGGGCAGCGGTGGACAACCTGATCAAGCTGCAATTCGCGCATGCACAGTCCTTTCCCCACGACCTGCTGGCACTGATCCGCGAGCGCTTCGCCGCCGGCCATGGCGGCTTCCCGCTGGTCGGCACACCCCAACAGGTGGCCGACGGAATCAGCTCGCTGCACGAGGCGGGCTTCGCGGGAACCACGCTGTCGTTCTTCGATTATGCCGAAGAGTTCCCCTACTTCCGCGACAACGTCCTGCCCATGCTTGAAGCACGCGGCATAAGGTAATCAGGCACAGGGTAACTATCATGGTTCTGCTTCGCCTCCCCAAAAAACCCCAGGCCGCGGCCGACACGTGCGCGACCGCCCCCGGCCAGCCCCAGGCATTCCGCAGCGCGATGCGTGAACTGGCGGGCGGCGTCAGCGTCATCACGGCCTCGCGCGGCGACGAACGTACCGGCCTGACCGTCACTTCGGTGATCTCCTTGTCCCTGGATCCTCCCGAACTGCTGGTGTCGGTCAACCAGAACTCCTCGTCCTGGCCCTTCATCAAGGAAACCGGCTATTTCGGCGTCAATGTGCTGAGCGCCGAACTCCAGCCGGTAGCCGAACGCTTCTCGGGCAAGGGGGGCATCCGCGGCGAGCAGCGCTACGAAGGGGCGCCATGGCAACGCGACCAGCACGGGGTATGGGTGCTGCCGCAGGCTCTGGCCACATTTTCCTGCAAGGTCGAGGACATCCTCATCCATCACACGCATGCCCTGATCGTCGGCGCGGTGCTGTGCGCCCACACGCAGGGGCAGGAAAACGGCCCGCTCTCCTATTGGCGTGGCCGGTACGGTGGTTTCAGCCTGTAGCCTTCAGCCCAGGAAAACCCTCGCAGCCAAATTGAGGTTTTGGGTATAAACTCTTTATTGTCAATATGTTGCCGTATATCATGCCCGGCGCGATCAACCCCTATCTGCGCGGCGTGTGCCGGCTTTCTATGGAGCTGCCTTGTCGCGATCCGCCCTCGCCGCCACCCGCAGTCGCCTGTTCGAGCGCTACCCCGTCATTGCCTCCAGCGACCTGGACGAAGTCCGCGGCCAGGTCGCCAGTGTCTTTTGCGAGCACCGCTTAAGCGTCGTCGGAAAATCCCAGCACCTGAGCACGCAAATGTATTTCCGGCCAGGGCCGCGCGCCGGCTATGGCCGCATGAGCTACGGCGCCGCCGTCGACATCGACCCGGGCAGCCTCGACAACTTCTTCCTGCTGCAGTTTCCCCTGCAGGGCGGCGAAACCATTTTCGCCGAGGGGCAGCCGGTCGAATCCACATCCAACCTGGCCACCATCGTCAGCCCCGCCGTCGACTTTCGCATGCGGCATGGCAAAAACACCGAAAAGCTGTTCATCCGCCTCGACCGCCAGGCCCTGGAACGCGAGTTCGTCCAGCTCTCGGGCGCCGCCCTGAAAGGCCGCCTCAAATTCCTGCCCGGAATCCCCCTGGACACTCCGCAAGGACAGGCCCTGTACCGCTACGTCTGCTGGCTCATGCGGGAAGCCTCCGACGGCAGCCTGCTCGACCATCCGCTGGTCGCCGCCCAGCTCGAAAGCACGCTCATGGCGGCTGTGCTCGATACGCTTGCGCACAACCAGAACAACCCGTTGCGCCAATCCGGCGCGCCGGCCCCGCACTTCGTGCGCCTGGCCGAAGAATACATGGCCCAGCATGCCCACGAGCCCATCAGCGCCAGCGACATCTCCCGCTACGTCAATGTCAGCACGCGCAGCCTGTTCGCCGGCTTTCGCAAATACCGCGACACCACGCCCATGGCGCACCTGCGCACGCTGCGGCTGGAAAAAGCCCATGCCGACCTCAGCGCACCGTCATCCAGCGACGACAGCGTCACCAGCATCGCACTGCGCTGGGGGTTTTCGCATCTGGGACAATTCGCAGCGGCCTATCGGCGCAGCTACGGCGAGCCCCCCTCGTGCACACTGCGGCGCGCCAGCGGCCCGCCCAGCGCCCCAAAAAACGATTGAAACCGCCTTCCCGGCCAAGCGCCGCCGCTACATGGCAGCGCCCAACACGCGCTGCACGAATTCGACAACCGGCATTTTCTTGCCGTTGATCTCGACGTTATTGTCCCCATACCGCAAGCGGACGGCGGCATTGCCGCCATCCATGGCAACCAGGCCCGCGCGGGCCAGACGGCCGGTGTAAACGTCGAACAGCATGGCCCCCATCATGGCCGCCCGCCCGTCCTGGCCCGCGCCGCCCTGCAATTGGCTGAAGGTCTGGATGAACATGGGCTTGGCCACCATGACGTTCAGATCCAGCTGCTTGATCATCTGCGCCAGCAAAGTGGCCGTATCGCCCGCCGCCGAAGGATCTGCCGGCCTGGCCAGATCCACGGACACCGTCAGGCGGCTTTCTCCCTTGTCGTTCTTCCAGACCAGCGGATCCACCGCCAGTTGGGGCTTGCTGTCCAGCACAGTCCAGAGCCTGTCCCGCAACACGGCGGCTTCGTCCGGGGTAATCGCCAGGGCCTCATCCGGGGTGCCGCCATGCCTGGCCTGGATGCGGTCGTAGTCGGCGGCCAATGCCGACAACGCATCCAGATCGAGGTTGCGGCCCCGGAGACTGGCTTCCACGCTGCCAAAGCCCGTTTCGCCGATCCGAATGGCGCCCAGTTTGTACTGCAGCGTGAGATCCATGTGCTGATTGCGCTGCACGCTATCCAGGCTAAGGCCAACCTTGTCCAACTGCACGGGGATGCCTTCGCCCGATTGCAGAATGAACGTGTCCGCGGCAGCCTGGCTGTTGGTTTTCACCTCTTGGGCGCCGTTGTCCGTCGTCGTTGCCGTGCTGGCCAGCGTTATGCCCCGCACGTCCAGGCTTTCGCGCTTGCTCGCCGAGACGTACTGCAAGCCGCCAAAAGCGCCTTTGACAACGCTGTCCCGGAAATTATTGCTGAACACCGCGTCGATCGCGCCCCCGCTGAATTTGACGCTGTCGCCGCCATCTTGCAGGTCTATCGGCATGAAACGCCAGGCCGAACTGCCCTTGCCCGTAAACCCGATCCGGGTCGTCGCCGTAACCGGCGACTGTCCTTTGAGGCTGTCGAACCACTTTTGCGTGGCGGCCGAGGGAATGAGCTGCGCGCGGCTGGATGCCATGAGCGGCGCCACGCTGCCTGATTTCAGGGCATCCAGGGGGAAAGGGCCATGCTGCAAGTGGTCGCTCAGCAAATACTCCACACGCTGGCCGCGGCTATCCTGCATCTGCAGGGTATAGACCACATCGGACGAAAACACATGGCGCTTGTACTCGCTGATGGCAAGCCTGGCGCCGCTTTCATCGGCGCCAGGGCCCAGCGTGGAGCGCAGCCGTTCGTTGGCCTGGACGACCCATTGCTGCAAAACCGCCTGCGCCTTTTTGCCGACGTACCAAGAGGCCGCCGTATAGCCGGCCGCCACCACCACGACGGCCGTCAAAATCCTGGTGCTTGTCTTCATGCTTGGTCCGCCAAGGAGTAGTTCAGGAAACCGGACGCTTGCGCGACAGTTCCCGCGGCAACGGGAACGCCACGTTTTCTTCCGCGCCCGGCAAGGTGCGCACCGAAGCGGCGCCCAGCTCGTTGAGCCGGTCGATGACCTGCCGCACCAGCACCTCGGGCGCCGAGGCTCCGGCGGTAAGCCCGATACGCCTGGCCCCGGCCAACCAGGCCGGGTCGATCATGGCCGGATCGTCGATGAGATAAGCCGGCACGCCCTTGCGCTCGGCCACCTCGCGCAGGCGATTGGAATTGGAACTGTTGGGACTGCCCACCACCAGCACCAGGTCGCACTCGGGCGCCAGGACCTTTACCGCGTCCTGGCGATTCTGGGTGGCATAGCAGATATCGCTTTTCTTGGGCTCGACGATGTCGGGAAACCTGGATCGCAAGGCATTGGCCACCGCCGCGGCGTCGTCCACGGACAAAGTGGTCTGCGTCACAAAGGCCAGATTGCCGGGATCGGCGACCTGCAGGGCGGCGACGTCTTCGGCCGTTTCCACCAAATACATGCCGTCGCTGGCCTGACCCAGCGTGCCCTCGACCTCGGGGTGCCCCCGATGGCCGATCATGATGATCTCGCGGCCCGCCGCGCGCATGCGGGCCACTTCGATGTGAACCTTGGTGACCAGCGGGCAGGTGGCGTCGAACACCTGCAGGCCCATGCGCTCGGCTTCGGCGCGCACGCTTTGCGCCACGCCATGCGCCGAGAACACCACGATGGCTCCCTTCGGAGCCTCGTCCAGCTCGGCGATGAACACCGCGCCCTTGGCTTTCAGGTCTTGAACCACGTAGCGGTTGTGAACGATTTCGTGGCGCACGTAAATAGGCGCGCCGTGCAGTTCGAGCGCGCGCTCGACGATATCGATGGCCCGATCGACCCCGGCGCAGAAGCCGCGGGGCTGGGCCAGCACCACCTCGACGGGTTCGCCGGAGCGGGTTCTGACCTGAGCCATCACAGCACCCCCAGCAGGGACACTTCGATGGATAGGTCCGCACCCGCCAGCGGATGGTTGAAATCGAACAGCGCCCAGCCTTCGCCCTGCTCTTTGAGGACGCCCGAATAGCGCCCGCCGTTGGGAGCCGAAAACTCGACGATATCGCCAGGCGCAAAGACCGTGCCCGGCTCGGTATTGGCCTGGATCATGCTGTCGGCCACGCGCTGGATGAGGTCGGGATTGCGCTCGCCGTAAGCTTTCGCGGCCGGCAGCTCGATGCGAAAACGCGTGCCCTCTTCATGGCCGAGCAAAGCTTCTTCCATGCCCGGCGCCCACTGCCCCATGCCCAGTTGCAAGGTGGCCGGGCGGTCGTCGAAAGTATTGACGAACACGGAACCGGCCGCGGGCCCAGTGGCCAGCTCGATGCGGTAATGCAGCGTCAGATAGGAGTCGGGGCGCACAACCGCCTTGGCCGAGTCGATAGGGGAAGTCAAGATTCATCACCGTAAAAACATTGCTGATGCGCCATTTTAGTGCCTCTTGCGAGTTGGCACATGCGGGCGCGTCTTTCGGCCGGCCCAGGCGGTCAAATCCGGCGTATGCCCGCCCCGCTGCGCATCGCGCGATGGCCGCGACGGGCTCAAGGACGCAATCCGGACAATCCGAGCCGGACAAATGTATTCACTGCGCGCCGCCTGGCCGGCCAAATCGGGCATTGTGAAGATCTTTACCTTTGAACCGCCCGCCATGCCCAGCCAACCCGCCGCCTCTCCCGAACGCCCCCGCGAGCGCCTGCTTGCCCACGGCGCCCAGTCACTCACTACACCCGAACTGCTGGCCATCGTACTGCGCACGGGCATACGGGGCGCCAGCGCTATTGCCCTGGGCCGCCAGCTCATCGAGCACTTCAACGGCCTGCGGGGCTTGCTGGACGCCGATCTGCGCACGCTCATGGCCCAGCCCGGCCTGGGCCTGGCCAAAGCCTGCGAGCTGCTGGCCATCCACGAACTCAATCGCCGCGCCCTGGCCGAAGAACTGCGCCTGGGTCAGGCGCTGGATCAGCCGCAGCGCGTCAAACACTATTGCATAGCCGCGCTGGGCCACCTCAAGGTAGAACACTGCCTTGCGCTTTACCTGGACAGCCAGTACCGGCTGATCACCTCCGAAGAGCTTGCCCGCGGCACCCTGACCCAGGCCTCGGTCTATCCCCGCGAAGTCGTAAAGGCCAGCCTCAAGCACCACGCCGCCGCGCTCATCCTGGCCCACAACCACCCATCGGGCGTTTCCGAGCCCAGCCAGGCCGACCTCGCCCTGACCCGGCACCTGAAGCAGGCGCTGGCGCTGGTCGACATCCGCTTGCTGGATCATCTTGTCGTCACGGCGAACAGCGCCATTTCCCTGGCGGAACGCGGGCAGATATGAGCGCGTCCGGCAATTCGCCAGCGCAACGGCGCGGCCGCATCTCGGCCTGCATTTCGGGAAGGTCTTTGAAAACAAGCCGTTGGCATGCTAGAATTACGAGTTAATTTGGATACGTGACCAAAATGGCGCCTCTATATTTTATGCGCATTTCGATCGGCGACCCGTTTTTTAGAAAGCAACCGGATCCTAGCGGGTCCAACAGGATATCACCATGAAAGAAGGCGTCCACCCCGAATACCGCGAAGTGGTGTTCTTGGATCAGCAAACGGGCAGCAAGTTTATTTCGCGCTCTACGCTGGCCAGCCGCGAAACCATCGACCTCGATGGTAAAACCTACCCGCTTTTCAAGTGTGAAGTTACCTCCGAATCGCATCCGTTCTACACCGGCGCGCAAACGCGCATCGTGGAAACCGGCCGCGTCGAGAAATTCCGCGCTCGTTTCGCCCGCACGGCCGGCACCGTCAAGAAAGCATCGTAATTACCTGCTCGCCGCCCAAGCGGCGCAATGCACCGGGGCGTTTTTACAAGCTCCGACAAAAAGGCAGCCTGCGGGCTGCCTTTTCAATGTCTTTTTACTTTAAGATGGCTGCGTCATTCATTTAAATTTTGCCGACCCTGTGGCTCCACAAGAATCCCGCCTGACTCCGGCCCGACTGACCGCGCCGGCAACCACCAAGCTGCCCAGACTACTGTTGCTGCTGCTGGGCGTCGTCTATATTTTTGCCGGCCTGTACTTCCGGGACCCCTGGAAAAGCGACGACGTCGTCGGCCTGGCCACCATGCTTACCGCCCTGCACGGGCCGGCGCATGCCCTTTGGCTGCCTCAAATCGGCGACCTGGCCCACGCCCAGGATGGTCCGTTGCCCATGTGGGTCGGCGCGTTCAGCATCTGGCTGTTCAGCCCTCTGTTCGAATTTTTCACCTCGTCGCTGAACGCCGCCATCATCGCTTCGCGGCTGCCGAACTTTCTATGGTTCGGCATCATCCTGTGGTCCATCTGGTACGGCACCTACCTGCTGGGCCGGCGCCCCGAGCCCCAGCCCCTGGCCCTGCCGTTTGGCGGTGAACCCACAGTGCGCGACTACGGCCGCATGATCGCCGACGCCGCCCTGCTGCTCATCCTGGCCACCGCGGGCATTATGTGGCGCCTTCACGAAACCTCGGAAGTCCCTGCCATCATCGCCTTCCAGGCCCTGGCCTTCTATGCCGTGGCCCGCATGCTGGATCACCCGGTCTCGGGCGCCGTCACGCTCGGCATCGCCGTGGGCGCGGCGTTTCTGACCCGGGGATGGATAGGCGCGCTGCCCATCATGCTGGCCGCGCCATTCGCCTTCACTCCGCATACCAGCTTGTGGCAGGCCAAGCACTGGCTCATCGTCTCCACTGTCATCGCCGCCAGCCTGATCCTGCTCTGGTGGATTCCTGCCAGCCACCTCAGCCCCTACTGGGCCGAAAACTGGTGGCTGTGGAACGTCGACTCCTTCAACTGGCCCCGCATTCCGGAGCTGCTCAGCATCCTGCGCGACCTGCCCTGGTTCTTGTGGCCCACCTGGCCGTTTGCCCTGCTGGCCATCTGGCGCTGGCGGTCCTGGCTCTATGCGCCGCACATCTGGATACCGCTCATGTTCGCCGTCTGGCCACTGGTGGTCATGGCTTTCCTGGTGGATCCGTTCGAACCCGAATACAGCCTCATGGCCGTCCCCGTGGCCGTGCTTGCCGCCTTTGCCCTGCCCACCCTGCGGCGCGGCGTCGTCAACTCGCTGGACTGGTTCGCCGTCATGTGCTTTTCCCTGACATGCGTCACCGTCTGGCTGGGCTGGGTGGCCCTGCAAACCGGCTGGCCAACACAGATCGCCCACAATATCGCCCGCCAGACACAAGGCTACAACGCCTATGTATCCTGGCCGGCCGTCCTTATCGCCCTTGCCGGCACCGCCTGCTGGATCGCGCTGGTGCACTGGCGCCTGCACGCCAAGCCGGCCGCCCTGTGGCGCGGCACCGTGCTGTCGGCCTGCGGCATTACGCTTACCTGGCTGCTTCTGGTCACGCTGTGGATGCCGGCGCTGGACTACGTGCGCAGCTACCGCAGCGTATCGGCCCAGCTCAAGGTCGCGCTCGACACGCTGGCCCGCCCAGGCGAATGCGTGCGCGCCTCGGCGCTGGGAACCGGCCAGCGCGCTTCGTTCTACGTCTTCAACGACATCACCTTCAGCTACGACCCCAAATGCACTTTGGTGCTGCAGCAAACCTCCCCGCAGAACGTGCGGGAAGGCACGGCGGGTTACGACAATGCGCGGGTATTGTGGGAAGGCAAGCGCGGCCCCGACCGCCACGAAATGTTCCGCCTGCTGAGAGTCAAATAACATGGGCGTCTCAGCGTTGCCGGGCACGCTGCTGTTCTATGTAAGGCAAACACTCAACCACGCATGGCCCGTGCTGGTCAGCGCCTGGGCGGGCATCGCCTTCGGCGTTCTCGACACCGCCATGGCCGGCCACTCCAGCGCCGCCGACCTGCAGGCCATGTCGCTGTCGGTCTCCATCTACATTACTGTGTTCGTGGGGCTGATGGGCGTGGTGCACGCCCTCATCCCCATCATCGGCCAGCATTTCGGGGCCCAGCGCCACGAAGCCGCCGGCCAGGCCTGGGGCCAGGGCGTATGGATGGCGCTGGGCCTGTCGGCGGTGGGTATTGCCACCCTGCTGTTTCCTCACGCCTGGCTGGCGATGTCCGGCGATATCGAGCCCGCCGTGGAACACGAAATCGCCTGGTATCTGCGAGCCCTGGCGCTTGCGCTTCCCGCCACGCTGGTCTTTCGCACCATTTACGCGCTGGGCACCGCGGTTTCCAAGCCCAAGATGGTCATGAACATCAACCTGGCCAGCATCGGCTTCAAGGCCTTGTTCAACTGGATCTTCATTTTCGGCAACCTGGGGGCGCCGGCGCTCGGCGCGATAGGCGCCGGCCTTTCAACGGCCATCGTCGGCTGGATGACCCTGGCGGCCGGCCTGTGGATGCTGCGGCACGATAAATTCTACGCGCGCTTCAAGCTCAAGCTTCATCGGCCGCGCTGGCGCGACCAAAAAGAACTGCTGCGGCTTGGCCTGCCCATGGGCGGCTCGTACCTGGTCGAGGTCTGCGCGTTCAGCTTCATGGCCCTGCTCGTGGCGCGCGAAGGCATGTTC
The DNA here is from genome assembly GCF_035555955.1 of Eoetvoesiella sp. Lineage (NCBI taxonomy): Bacteria > Pseudomonadati > Pseudomonadota > Betaproteobacteria > Burkholderiales > Alcaligenaceae > Eoetvoesiella > Eoetvoesiella sp. The sequence goes on from NZ_DATMGA010000068.1 coordinate 57,737, forward strand.
GTTACGGGCGGCCATCAAATCATGGCCAATCTGGTGGCGCTTTGCTACATGATGCCCATGGCGGTGGGAATCGCCTCGGCCTCGCTCACCGCCCAGGCGATCGGCGCGGAAGACATGCCGCGCGCCCGCAAGACCGCGCTGGCGGGGCAGCTTATTGTGCTGGTCGGGGCCCTGGCCACCATCTGCATCCTGATCGTGGGCAAAAGGGACATTCTGGCCGTCTACACCGACGACCTGCAGGTGGCGGCCGTCGCCGCGGCGCTCATGCAGGTCATACCTTATTTCCACTTGTGCGACGCCATGCAATGCATCAACTCGTACTTGCTGCGCGCCTATAAAGTGGCCACCGTGCCGCTGCTGCTGCAAATCTTCGCGCTGACAGGCGTAGGACTGCTGGGAGGATGGTGGCTGGGCTTCGGCCCCGCGGCCGGGGCCCTGCAGCCCATGGTGGACTGGATAATGCCCGGAGCCCCCATAGGAGCCGCCACCCTGTGGTTGATGGCGCTTATTGGCCTGGGCGTATCGGCCGTATTGCTTTACTTCTGGTACTGGCGGGTGCTGCGGCAATACCGCCGCCGCACCGCGCCCTGAACCCGCCGCAAGATCAACGATAAATGTAGTCGCGGCGCCACGGATACGAAAGGTCGGCGGGGTAGTCGAGCTCGTCGCGCCGGCCCGTGGCCTTGTGCTGCAGCAGAACCTGATGCAGCGCGATCCAGCCGTGCTCGAATCCCATGGCGCAACCGGCCAGGTATACGCGGTAGGCGCGCAGCGATTTTTCGCCCTGCTCGCCCGTGAGGCACTGGCGCGCCTCGTCCAGCCGGGATTCCAGCGCGTCGCTCCAGGCCCAGAGCGCACGGGCATAGTGGGGGCGCAGGTTCTCGATGTCGACGTCTTCCAGGCCGGCATCGGAAATGCAGGCCAGCTCGTTGCTGATGTGGGTCAGCTCGCCGCCCGGGAAAATGTATTTTTCGATGAACTGCCCCATGCCCGCGCCGACCTCGGCGTTGTACACGCCGCCCGCGGTAATGCCGTGGTTCATGATCAGGCCCCCCGGGCGCAGCAGGCGCCGCAGCTTGGAAAAATACCCCGGCAACTGGGCGCGGCCGACGTGCTCGAACATGCCGACCGAGGCGATCTTGTCGTAGGGAACGGATTCGTCCAGGTCGCGGTAGTCGAGCAGCGTCATGCGCACGCGTCCCGACAGGCCTTTTTCCTGGATGAGCCGGTTGACGTGGGCATGCTGGTTCTTGGACAAGGTGATGCCCGTGGCATCCACCCCGTAGTTTTCGGCCGCCCAAAGCAGCAGACCGCCCCAGCCCGCGCCGATATCCAGAAAGCGCTCGCCCGATTTAAGGGCCAGCTTGCGGCAGATATGGTCGAGCTTGGCTTCCTGGGCCTGGGCGATGGTCATGTCTGGTTCGCGGTAGTAGGCGCAGGAATAGACCCGGCGCGGATCCAGCCACAGGGCATAGAAGTCGTCGGACAAGTCGTAATGAAACTGGATTTGCTTGGCGTCGCGCGCCGTGCTGTGGCGCCGCACGGAAATGATGTGGCGGGCCATGCGCGTGAGCCAGTTGCCGCGCCCCACGTCGATGGGAGAGTCGGGCAGGATGGCGGCCGCCAGATCCATGAGATCGCGCATGGTCCCCTCGAAATCGAGCCGGCCCTCAACGTAGTCTTCGCCCAGCAAACCGGTTTGCCCCATGGCCAGATGCAGCAAAGCCGTCTTGTCTTTGGCGATGAGACGCATTCTGGCGTTGGCCGGCCCGGCCACCGAGCCATCGGGCAACTGCACTTGAACCGGCAACGGCAACGACGCCAATTTTTTTTCAACCGCGGATAAAACCGAACTCACATCCCACTCCCTATTGGTTCAGGAATACCTTGAACAGGGTTCGCAACTTGCCGCCCGGTACCGGCGGCGTGGGCCGCAAGAACCTATCCAAACCATCCCTGCCTGTTTACAAGTCTATAAATTTCTCAGATATGAACAAGCGAAAAGCCTCCCGGCGCCCCCCTGACTGGGTAGGGGCATGGAAGACCGCCACCAATTTATCACCAAAAGTCCGATCCCGAAACCACTCGCCCGGCATGCCGGCCCTTCCATGCCCCCCAGTGCGCACCGGATACCCCGCGGAATCGCGCTCTGCGGGCCGCGCTGTATTCCTTTAGACTAACGACTTCCCCGCCTTCGCATCACTGATGCGCATTTACTACATGCCCGCCGTAAAAAAAGAACCGCTGCTGCCCGGATGGCTGCTGCTGATGGGAGCCCTGACCGCACTGGGCCCCCTTGCCATCGACCTGTACCTGCCCGCTTTTCCGTCCATCGCCCAAGGCCTGCACGCCACGGAGGGCCAGGTCGAACGCACGCTGGCCAGCTATCTGTTCGGCCTGGCCCTGGCGCAGATGATCTACGGCCCGATGGCCGACCGCTACGGGCGCAAGCTCCCCTTGATCGGCGGCCTGGTCATCTTCACCATCGCATCCGTCGTCTGTACCTTGACCAACGATATCGAGCACCTGACCGCATGGCGCATCGTGCAGGCCCTGGGCGGCGCCGCCGGCATGGTGATTCCCCGCGCGGTCATACGCGACAACTACGATACCCGCGAAGCCTCCAAGGCCTTGTCCCTGCTTATCCTGATCATGGGCGTCACTCCCATCCTGGGGCCCGTGCTGGGCGGCCAGGTGCTGCTGTTCGTAGGCTGGCGCGGCGTGTTCGGCCTGATGGCGGCGGGCGGCGCCTTGCTGCTGCTGGCCGCGCTGCTGACCATGCGCGAAACCCTGCCCCCCGAAAAAGTCACGCCGCTGCGCGTCTCCATCATCGCCCAAAACTACTGGAGCCTGATGCACGACCGGCAGTTCATGTGCTTTTCGCTGGCCGGCGCCTTCGGTTCGGCGGGCCTGTTCACATATATTTCGGGCACGCCCAGGGTGCTGATGGGCATTTACGGGGTGGATCCGCAGCATTTCGGCCTTATCTTCGCCCTGGGCGCCGCCTCGCTGATCCTGGCCTCGCAGGCCAGCGCCCGCCTGCTCGACCGCTACTCGCTGGAAGGCCTGCTGAAGTCGGCCCAGGTATCCATAGTCCTGACCACCTTGGCCGGCCTGGCGCTTACCCTGCTCGACTGGCTGACGCTGCCCCTGCTCATGCTATGCTTGATGGGCTTCATGGCCAGCCAAGGCTTCGTGAACCCCAACGCCGCGGCGCTTGCGCTGGCACGTCAGGGCAGGCGCCTTGGCGTAGCTTCCGCGCTGATGGGCACCATGCAAATGCTGTGCGGTGCGCTGGCCGGCCTGGCGATCAGCCATTGGCAATCGCACACGGCCATCCCGCTGACCGGCATATTGGCGTTCTGCGCCTTTGTTTCGTGGCTGTTTGGACGCATCGCGATGCGGGCTACTTGATTAAACCGCCTGATTCATATTAGAATACTAGGCTTTACAGATACTTTGGTCTTTTGTTTCACCCCCAAAGCATTGCCCCTTGGTGCTCGCTATTACAGCCACGCAGTCACGTAGCCATGTAGTCACTCAAGGGAAATGGAAATATCCAGGGTGGATGGGCCTTTACAGCAAAACTTAAGGGGTATAACCATGGCACGCGTATGCCAAGTTACCGGCAAAGGCCCGATGGTGGGCAACAATGTTTCGCACGCTAACAACAAAACCAAGCGTCGCTTCCTTCCCAACCTGCAATCGCGCCGTTTCTGGGTCGAAAGCGAAAACCGCTGGGTGCGCCTGCGCGTTACCACCAAGGCTATCCGCACCATCGACAAAAACGGCATCGACGCCGTTCTGGCCGACCTGCGCGCCCGTGGCGAAGTGGCTTAAAGCCGCCGCATAGCGTACCAATCATCAGGAGCTCATCATGGCAAAAGGCATTCGCGAGAAAATCAAACTCGAATCCACCGCAGGCACCGGTCACTTCTACACGACCACCAAGAACAAGCGCAACATGCCCGAAAAGATGTTGATCAAAAAATTTGATCCCGTCGCCCGCAAGCATGTCGATTACAAAGAAATCAAGCTCAAGTAATCAAGCAGCATTCAAAAAAAACCCTGGTTTCCCGCCAGGGTTTTTTTACGCCCGCCGCATGGCCGAACCAGCCATGCACGGGCTTCGCGGCGCCATCCGGCCGAGCGCGAAACGGCAAAGCCGGAACCAGGCCCGCCCGATGCGCGGCTTCCAAAGCGCCTTGAAGCCCCGCACCCTATAATGTATGGTTTGCATCAAACCTTAAAGATCAAGAATCTCATGCAGGAACGTTACAGCCCCACTTCCGTCGAAGCCGCCGCCCAGCAAAACTGGAGCGGGCGCGACGCCTATCGCGTCAGCGAAAACGCCGTCGATGCCAACGGCTCGCCCAAGCCCAAGTTCTATGCCTGCTCCATGCTGCCCTACCCCAGCGGCAAGCTGCACATGGGCCACGTGCGCAACTACACCATCAACGACATGATGACGCGCCAGCTGCGCATGCGCGGCTATAACGTGCTGATGCCCATGGGCTGGGACGCCTTCGGCATGCCGGCCGAGAACGCCGCCATCAAGTCCAAGGTGCCGCCCGCCAAGTGGACCTACGACAACATCGCCTACATGAAAAAGCAGATGCTGGCGATGGGCCTGGCCATAGACTGGTCGCGCGAAATGTGCGCCTGCGATCCCAAGTACTACAAATGGAATCAGTGGCTGTTCCTGAAGATGCTGGAAAAAGGCATTGCCTACCGCAAGACCCAGGTCGTCAACTGGGATCCGGTCGACCAGACGGTTCTGGCCAACGAACAGGTCATCGACGGACGCGGCTGGCGCTCGGGCGCGCTTGTCGAGAAGCGCGAGATCCCCGGCTATTACCTGCGCATCACCGACTACGCCGAAGAACTGCTTGAGCAGGTCAAGAACGGCCTGCCGGGCTGGCCCGAACGTGTGCGCCTGATGCAGGAAAACTGGATAGGCAAAAGCGCCGGCGTGCGCTTTGCCTTCCCGCACGACATCAAGGACGACAGCGGCAAGCTCATCCAGGACGGCCGCCTTTATGTCTTCACCACACGTGCCGACACCATCATGGGCGTCACGTTCTGCGCGGTGGCGCCCGAGCATCCCCTGGCGGCGCAGGCTGCCAGCTCCAACCCCGAACTGGCGGCCTTCATCGAGGCCTGCAAAATCGGCGGTACGACCGAACTCGAACTGGCGACGCGCGAAAAAGAAGGCATGCGCACGGGCCTGCAGGTCACCCATCCCCTCACCGGCGAGCCGGTCGACGTCTGGGTCGGCAACTACGTACTCATGACCTACGGCGATGGCGCCGTCATGGGGGTGCCCGCCCACGACGAGCGCGATTTCGCCTTCGCGAAAAAATACGGCCTGCCCATCGCCCAGGTGGTTGCGGCCGGAAACAAAACCTATTCCACCGATGCCTGGCAGGAGTGGTATGGCGACAAGCAACAGGGGAACCTGGTCAATTCGGGCAAGTACGACGGGCTTGCGCCCCTTGCCGCCGTCGATGCCGTGGCCGCCGACCTGGCCGCCAAAGGCCTGGGAGAAAAACAAACCACGTGGCGCCTGCGCGACTGGGGCATTTCGCGCCAGCGCTACTGGGGCACGCCCATCCCCATCATCCACTGCCCCGAATGCGGCCCGGTTCCGGTGCCCGAAAAAGACCTGCCGGTCGTGCTGCCGGACGATCTCATCCCCGACGGCAGCGGCAACCCCCTGAACAAGCACGAAGCCTTCCTGTCGTGCCAGTGCCCCAAGTGCGGCGCCGCGGCCCGCCGCGAAACCGACACCATGGACACCTTCGTGGATTCGTCGTGGTACTTCATGCGCTATACCTCGCCCGGCAACGACAGCGCCATGGTCGACCAGCGCAACGACTACTGGATGCCCATGGACCAGTACATCGGCGGCATCGAGCACGCCGTGCTGCATCTGCTGTACGCGCGCTTCTGGACGCGCGTCATGCGTGACCTGGGGCTGGTCGACTTCGACGAACCCTTCACCAAGCTGCTGTGCCAGGGCATGGTGCTGAACCACATCTATTCCCGCAAGAACGAAAAAGGCGGCATCGAGTACTTCTGGCCCGACGAAGTCGAGAACACCTACGACGCCAAAGGCGCCATTACGGGCGCCAAGCTGCTCAAGGACGGTTCGCCCATTCAATACGGCGGCATCGGCACCATGTCCAAGTCCAAGAACAACGGCGTCGATCCCCAATCGCTCATCGACACCATGGGCGCCGACACGGCCCGCCTGTTCGTCATGTTCGCCAGCCCCCCCGAGCAGACCCTGGAATGGTCCGATTCGGGCGTCGAAGGCGCCAACCGCTTCCTGCGGCGCGTCTGGGCCTACAGCCACAGCAAGCAGGCGCTTGTGCGGGCGGCCGCGCAATCCCCCGCCGCCGACTGGGCCGGCGCCGACGAAGCCACCAAGACACTGCGCCGCGAAATCCACACCCTGCTCAAGCAGGCCGACTACGATTATCAGCGCATCCAGTACAACACCGTGGTTTCGACCTGCATGAAAATGCTGAACACGCTCGAAGCGGCCACGCTGCCCGATACCGGCATCGCCCACCAGGCCCTGGCCGATGCGCTTGGCGTGCTGCTGCGCGTGCTGTATCCTGTCGTGCCTCACATCACCTGGCAGATATGGCGCGAACTCGGGCTGGACACCCGCTACGGAGATCTGCTGGACGCCCCGTGGCCCGAGGTCGACGAAGCCGCCCTGGTTGCCGATGAAATCGAACTCATGCTGCAGGTCAACGGCAAGCTGCGCGGTTCGCTCAAGGTCGCCACCGGCGCCGCCAAGGCCGATATCGAGCAGGCCGCCGCCGCGCACGAGGCGGCGATCCGCTTCCTCGAGGGCCGGCCCGCCAAGCGCGTCATCGTCGTTCCCGGAAAACTGGTCAACATCGTCGGATAACCACCAAGCCATGCACAGTCAATCAACCTCGACCCGCAGTACCGCCTCCTCGTTGCTCTACTGGACTCGCGGATTTGCCGGCCTGGTGCTGCTTGCCGTGCTTGGCGCTTGCGGCTTCCACCTGAAAGGGGTTTCGCCGCTGCCTTTCGACACCCTGTATACCAATATTCCCGAGAACTCGGCCTTCGGCGCGCAAATACGCCGCGCCATCATCGCCGCCTCGCCCAACACCCGCTTCGTTTCCAAGGCCAGCGAAGCCCAGGCCCGGCTCACCCAGCTTTCCAACACCCAATACCTGCGCGAGGTCTCATTGAACGCACAGGGGCAAGTCGAGGAATACGAGCTGAACCTGCGCTTCACCTTCCAGCTCACCGACGACAAAGGACACCTGATACTGCCGCCGACCGCCCTCGAAGCCATCCGCGAAATACCCTACGACTCCACGGCGCTGCAGGCCAAGCAAGGGGAAATCGGCAACCTGTACATCGAAATGCAGCAAAGCCTGGTGGATCGCGTCGTGCGGCGCCTGACCTCGCCCGAGGTCACCAAAGCCTTCCAGAATCCTCAAGATCTGCCCCAGACCGAGCCCGGCAACCCTGGCCCGGCCCAACAGAACGACTACCGCTCCCCCATTCCCACGCCGCTTTCCATTCCTGGCGCGGCGCCGGGCACCGGCATAAATTAGAGCTAGTCAACACATACCAAGGAGTCGCGAAGCCATGGGACGCCGGCTCGATATCGACCGCCTCCTCGAGCAGCTTGAACAAGCTTCTCAAGCCCTGGACACGCTGTACGTCGTCATGGGCGACGAGCCCCTGCTCATCACAGAGGCCTCGGACGGCTTGCGCGCGGCGGCCTCCCGGGCCGGCTACCTTGAGCGCACCAGCCTGGTCATGGACGCGCGCAGCGACTGGTCGGCCCTGATCGCCGCAACCCAGAACATTTCCCTGTTCGGCGACAAGCGGCTGGTCGAAGTCAAGCTACCCTCGGGCAAGCCGGGCAAAACCGGCGGCGAAGCCCTGGCCAAGCTGGCCGGCCTGGCGCAAGCCGGCCTGCTCGACGGCACCCTGGTGCTGGTCAGCCTGCCCCGCCTGGACAAAACCACACGCAACAGCAAATGGGCCGGCGCCCTGCTGGATGCCGCCACGCTGATTGAAGTGCCCACCATCGAGCGGGCCGGATTGCCGCGATGGATCCAGCAGCGCATGGCCAGGCAGAACCAGCAACTGGAACCGGCCAGCCTTGAATGGATGGCCGACAAGGTCGAAGGCAACCTGCTGGCCGCCTTCCAGGAAATTCAAAAACTCGGCCTGCTTTACCCGGAGGGCAAGATCAGCGCCAAGGATGTGGAGCAGGCCGTGCTCAATGTGGCCCGCTACGATATTTTCGGGCTGCGCGACGCCATGCTGGCCGGCAACCCGGCAAGGGCCCTGACCGTACTGGCCGGCTTGCGGGCCGAGGGCGAAGCCCTGCCGCTGGTGCTCTGGGCCGTGGGAGAGGAAATCCGCGTCATGGCGCGCCTGGCCGCCACGGCCGCCGCCGGACACGACCTTTCGTCCGCCCTGCGCCAGCAGCGTGTATTCGGTCCGCGCGAACAGCTCGTGCGCCAGACCCTCAAGCGCGTGCCGGCGCAAGCCTGGCCGGCCGCCGTGCAGCATGCCCACGACGTCGATCGGCTGATCAAGGGGTTGAAGGTCGCGGGGCGCCTGGACGACCCCTGGGAAGAGCTGGCGCGCCTGACCCTGCGCATTGCCAACAGCGGGGCGCGCAGCCCGCGCTAAAATAGCTTTATCCTTGACGCTTGCCCAAAGCGCAAGGCCAAAACACTTCAAGCCCCGACGACACCATCATGAACGCTCCGATTACCGATACGCCCGTCCAGAACACGGCGCTGGCCGACGAAATCAAAACCCTTGGCATGCAGGCCCGGCAAGCCGCGCGGCTGCTCATGACGGCCTCCGGCCACGCCAAGGCCCAGGCCCTGCGCGCCATGGCGGCGCGCCTCGAGCGCGACAAGGCGGTGTTGCAGGCCGAAAACGCCAAAGACCTCGAAGCCGCCCGCAAGAACGGCCTGGCCCCGGCCATGGTGGACCGCCTGGCCTTGTCCGACAAGGCTCTGAAAACCATGATGACGGGCCTGCTGCAAATCGCCGACATGCCTGATCCGGTCGGCAGCGAAACCGCGTCGAACACTCGGCCCAACGGCATGCGGGTCGGCCAGATGCGCGTGCCCATCGGGGTCATCGGCATCATCTACGAGTCGCGCCCCAACGTCACCATCGACGCGGCCGCCCTGTGCCTGAAATCGGGCAACGCCACGATTCTGCGCGGCGGCAGCGAGGCCTTTCATTCCAATCGCGCCCTGGGCGCGGTCATCCAGGCGGGCCTGGCCGATGCCGGCCTGCCCGAGCACGCCGTGCAGGTGGTCGGCACCACAGACCGCGCGGCGGTGGGCATGCTGGCCACCCTCACCGACTACATCGACGTCATCATCCCCCGCGGCGGCAAGGGGCTGATCGCGCGGCTTTCCAACGAGGCCCGCGTGCCGCTGCTCAAGCACCTGGACGGCAACTGCCATGTCTACATCGACGCGGCCGCCGACCTGGACAAAGCCCACGACATCGCCGTCAATGCCAAGACCTATCGCTACGGGATCTGCGGCGCCATGGAAACACTGCTGGTGCATGCCGCCGTCGCGCCCGCTATCTTGCCCCGCCTTGCCAAAACCTTGCTGGACAAGGGCGTGGAACTGCGCGGCTGCGAGCGCACCCGCGCGCTGATCCCTCAAGCCGTGCCGGCCACCGACGAGGACTGGGCCACCGAATATCTCGAACCCATCCTGGCCATCCGCATCGTCGACGACATCGACCAGGCCATGGATCACATCGCGCGCTGGAGCTCCGGCCACACCGAATCCATCGTCACCGAGAACCTGCATGCCGCCACCCGCTTCCAGCGCGAGGTAGACTCCAGCTCGGTGTACGTCAACCTGCCCACCTGCTTCGCCGACGGCTTCGAATATGGCCTGGGCGCGGAAATCGGCATCTCGACCAATCGCCTGCATGCCCGCGGCCCGGTCGGGCTCGAGGGCCTGACCACGCTCAAATGGGTGCTGACCGGCGACGGCCAGCTGCGCGGCTGACATGCTGTGGGTCAAGACCCTGCACATCGTGTTCGTCGTTTCGTGGTTTGCCGGGCTGTTCTACCTGCCGCGCATCTACGTCAACCTGGCTCAAAATCCCAACGAGGCCGTCCAGACCTGCCTGCTGGGCATGGCGCGGCGCCTGTACCGCTTCACCAGCAAGCTGGCGGTGCTGGCCATATTGTTCGGCCTGTGGCTGTTCCTGGGCTTCAAGCTCGGGCAAGGCCAGGCCTGGATGCACGCCAAGCTGTTCCTGGTGCTGGTGGTCGTTGCCTACCATCTGGCCTGCGGCAGGCTGCTGAAAAACTTTGAAGCCGGCCGCAATACCCGCAGCCACCGCTACTACCGCTGGTTCAACGAAGCCCCCGTCATTCTGCTGCTGGTCATAGTTGCCCTGGTCGTAGTCCGACCTTTCTGACCTACGTACCTCTTCATGACCGAGTCCGACAAAACACGCAAGACCCTTACCCTTTCCAGGCGCCCCAAGGAAACCGAAGACGCCGCGCCGGCCGGCAAGCGCCAGCGTTCGGGCGGGCGCGCCCGCCAGATCGCCCAGCGCGAGCTCGAACGCGCCAAGCAGGCCCCCGCCCGGACGGCGCCGGCCTCGGAAAGCTCCGGACAAGCACGCCCGGACTCGTCGCGGACAGACGGCAAAGCCCCGGCGTCCGGACAGCGCCGAGCGTCACCGCCGCGCGCTTCCGCCGACAGGCCGCTCCACTCCGCGTCCGATTCCAGAGCCCGCCAGGAACACGAGCCCCGGGACGACGCCGCCGACGATACGCCCCGCACAGGCCGGCGAAAGTCCGCGAAGCCTCCCCGCCATGCCGAGATCTTCCCCATCTTCGCCCCCTGCCCCCAAGGCCTAGAAGAAGCGCTGGCCGAGGAACTCCAGGCATTGGGCTTCGACGATGCGCGCCCGGGGCGCGCCGGCTGCCACTTCAGCGCCGACTGGACCGGCATGCAGCGCGCCAATCTGTATTCCCGCCTGGCCACCCGCATACTGCTGCAAGTCGCGCACGGTCCGGTGCAGCATGAGGACGACATCCTCGAACTGGCCCGCCAGACGCCCTGGGAGCGCTGGTTCGGCCCGGAGCAAACGCTGCGCGTCGACACTTCGGCGATCCGCAGCCCCATGCAAAGCCTGCAATACTGCAACCTGCGGGCCAAGGACGGCATTTGCGACCGCCTGCGCGAACGCGAAGGCGCGCGGCCCGACATCGACACCGTGCGGCCCGATGCACGGGTTCACTTGTTCCTGACCGAGGACAGCGCCACCTTGTACCTGGACACCTCGGGCGAATCCCTGTTCAAGCGCGGCTGGCGGTTGGACAAGGGCGAAGCTCCCATCCGCGAGAATCTCGCGGCCGGCATCCTGGCGCTTTCCGGCTGGGATCCTTCGCAGCCGCTGCTCGATCCGTTTTGCGGCAGCGGCACCATTCTGATAGAAGCGGCCTGGATCGCCCTGGGCGTACCGGCGGGCATCTGGCGGCCTTTCGGCTTCGAACGCCTGCGCAATCACGATGCACGGCATTGGCGCGATCTCAAGGACGATGCCCGTGCGCATATCGGCACGCAGCTGGAAAGCCCGCTGGTGGGCGTGGACCTGAACCCCGCCGCCATCGACGCGGCCCGGCACAATGTCGAGCGCGCCTGGCTGACCCCGGACTCCATCCGCTTCGAGGTGGGGGACGCACGCAGCACCCCCGCCCCCGCGCCATCGGGCTGGCTCGTCACCAACCCTCCTTACGGGCTGCGGCTGGACACCGACGACACCGAAATGTGGCGCGCGTGGTCGCAAAACCTCAAGCAGAATTTCAGCGGCTGGCGGATCGGCGTCATTACCAGCGACCTGAGCCTGCCGCAAAAGATGCGCCTCAAGCCAAACCGCCGCTACCCTCTGCACAACGGCGCGCTCGATTGCCGCCTGTTCAGCTTTGAGATGGTGCCGGCCGGCTACCGCTGACGTGCCATTTAAACAACAGTTTGCGGAAACCGAAATGGCATCGGCCCGACATTCTTACTGCGTCGCAACAAAAAAAGCTTGCTATTCTAGGGTTAACCCTTATAATAGGGTTAACCCTGAGCGAAACGCTCAATTTATAGAGAGGCTAACCATGATCCACCTGTCCAGCGACATCCGTCTTACCGATGAACTCGAACGCCAACTGATGCAAGAAGCTATTGATGAACAAAACCGCTTCAAGCCCGGCGTCGCGCTGAAGAGCCTGTTCGTAAAACTGGGCAAGACCCAGAAATCCAGCAGCATTGCTCCTGTCAGCCGCAAGAACGTTGAATCGGCCGCTTGATTACTGACCGATAGCCGGAGTTGTTCCGGCAATTTGCAGGCCGGCAGCCCAGCTGCTCTCTCTCCGAAAAAGCCGCAAGAGCGGCTTTTTCCATTTCCGTGCGCAAGATGTCGGATAATAGAGGGTTGCCACATTCCATCCTCGATCGGGCCAGCTCGCCAATGCCACAAACCACCACCTCGTCTCCCGCCCTTCCCGCCCCCAGCCGCCTGCGCCGATGCGCCTGCATGATCTACGAGGGCGTGCTGCTGTTCGGCGTGGTCTTCCTGGCCGGCTACATCCTGGACACCCTGACGCAAAGCCGCAGCGGACTTACCTTGCGCCACCTGCGCCAGGCCATTCTGTTCTTGGCCATTGGCGTGTACTTCGTCATGAGCTGGCGTTTCAGCGGCCAGACCCTGCCCATGAAGACCTGGAACATCCGCATCGCCGAACGCGACGGCACGACGCCGGGCCTGTCGCGGCTCGTGCTGCGCTACATTCTGGCCTGGTGCGTGCCGCTGCTGGCGGCCATGGCGATCCGGGGCATTTCCCACGCCAGCGGCGTTGCCGCCATCGACCTGCTCATCGTCTTCGCGCCATTCGCCTTGTTTCTTTGGACCTGGTTCGACCGCGACGGCCAGTTCCTGCACGACCGGCTGCTCGGCACCCGATTGGTAAGCGTCTAAACGCATCGACAATCAACCCCGTAAAAACCCTAGGCCGCTGAACTTTCTGTACCTCAGGGATTGCACAGAATCCGCTTGTCGTTCATGCTTGCACAGTAAAAAGACGCCCACGCCTTTCTTTACCTCGTTGCAGCCAAAAAATAAACAATGAACGACCGATACCCTGATCTCTACTCGTCTTATCAGTGGTTTGTCCCTTCCCAATTCAATATCGCGCAGGTGTGTGTGCACCGATGGGCCGAGAACCTGCACGAGGGCCGGCGCACCGCCATTTATTTCGAAGATGAAAACAACCAGCCCGGCATCTGGAGCTACACCCGGCTATCGGAAACCAGCCATCAACTGGCCAACGGGCTCACGAAAATGGGGGTGCAGCCAGGCGATCGCGTAGCCATCGTCATGACGCCCCGCCCCGAACTCATCGCCGCCTGCATGGCGGCGTTCAGTGTGGGAGCCATTGCGGTCCCTCTTTCTGCGCAAAGGCTGGGTTCCGACGGGCTGGGAGCGCGCCTGCGCGATGCCGAGGCGCGCGTGGCCCTGGTCGACGCCGCCTCCGGGCCCGACCTGCTGCAGGCCCAGGTACGCTGCCCCGCCCTGACGCAAATAGTCGGCCTGGGCTTCCAGCACGACAGCATCCTGCCCTGGCACAGCCTGCTGGCCCGCCAGCCCACAAGCTTCAGGATGCTGCCCACCCGCTCCGACAGCGCCGCCCTGCTGTTCCATACCGGCCAGCCGCCAGCCAAGCCGGCGGGCATTCTTCATGCCCACCGCGCCCTCATCGGCAATCTGCCGGGCTTCGTGGCATCGCAAAACTGGTTTCCGCAACCCACCGACATATTCTGGACGCCCGACGACGCAACGCACTGCGGCAGCTTGCTCAACGGCATACTGCCCGCCCTGTACTTCGGCCGCGCCGTCGTCATCACGGCGGGCAGCGCCACAGGCGCGCGCGCACTCGATATCCTGAAACGCTACCGGGTCACCAACGCGGCATTCTCGCCCAGCACGCTCACGCGCCTCATGGACGAACTGCAAGATACACCCCGCGAACAATACCCCCAGGCGCTGCGCGCCATCGTGATAAGCGGCGGGTCGCTGCCCGGCCATGCCTTCGAATGGTGCCAGCGCGCCCTGGGCGTCACGCCCAACGAGGCCTACGGCCTGGCCGAAGCCAACTACGTCGTCGGCAACAGCCACTTCAAGTGGCCAGCGCTTGCGGGCAGCCTCGGGCGGCCCTTTCCCGGCCATCTCGTCACCGTGCTGGACGACAACGGCAAGCCGGCTCCGGCCAATATCGTCGGCGAAATCGCCATCAACCGCTACGATATTCTCGGCCACCCCGACCCCTCCATGTTCCTCGGCTACTGGCGCAACGAAGCGGCCACCCTTGCCCGGTTCAGAGGCGACTGGCTGATGACCGGCGACCTGGCCACCATCGACAAGCAGGGAAACTTCTGGCATTGCGGGCGGCGCGACCAGCCGCTCAAAAGCCCGGGCCAGCATTTCGATCCGGCCGCCATCATCCTGGCCCGAGACGAACTGCGCATGGCGGCCGCCGACAAGCGATAATAATAAAAATACCGAACGCCGGCCCCGCACGGGCAAGCCGGCCGCCACGGCGGCGAGCGCGCACGCGCTGGTTCGCGCAACCAAGGAAACTCATGGCCATCTATCAGTTCGACACCCTCGTCCCTCAAATCGACGGCGACACGTTCATCTTCGAAAGCGCCGACATCATCGGCGACGTCAGGCTGGCCGCCGGGGTCAGCGTCTGGTCCAACGTCAACATACGCGGGGACAACGCCCCCATCATCATCGGGCGCAACAGCAACATCCAGGAAGGCAGCGTGCTTCATGTGGACGCCGGCGTGCCCATGACCATCGGCGAAAACGTGACCGTAGGCCACCAGGCCATGCTGCACGGCTGCACCATCCGCGACGGCGCCCTCATCGGTATGCAGGCCATCGTGCTGAACAACGCTGTCATCGGCCGCAACTGCCTTATCGGCGCGGGCGCCATTGTGCCGGAAGGCCGCGAAATCCCCGACAACTCGCTGGTGGTGGGCGTGGGGAAAATCGTGCGCGAGCTCTCTGAGGACGAAATCCGCTCCATGCACGACAACACCCAGCACTATGTAGAGCGCGGGCGCGAATATAAAAAATCGCTGAAGCGGATGGGCTAAAATCCCATAGATGACCGACCAACTCAAAAAATACCTGTTCCAGGATCACAGCACGCGAATCCAGGCAGTAAAACTGACCGCCGAATGGCAAACCGGGCTAAGCCACCAAAGCTATCCCGATTGCGTGCAGCGACTGCTGGGCGAACTGACTTCGGCCGCCGTGCTTCTGGCCTCCAACCTTAAATTCGATGGCTCCGTCGTGCTGCAGCTGCAGGGCGATGGGCCGGTGGCGCTCATCGTCGTCGAATGTGGCCAAGGGCTCACCATCCGGGCCACGGCCACGCTGCGCGACGGACACGACATCCCCGCCGGCGGCACGCTGCAAAGCCTGCTCAACCAGCATGGCCAGGGCCGTTTCATCGTAGTGCTGGATCCCAACCGCAAAACCACCGACCTGCAGCCTTACCAGGGCGTAGTGCCGCTCGAAGGGCAAACCGTGGCGGAAGTGCTGGAACACTATATGCGCAACTCCGAACAGCTGGATACGCGCTTATGGCTGGCCGCCGACGCCCAGAACACGGCCGGCCTGCTGCTGCAGAAACTGCCTGGGCAAGGCGGAACCAGCACCACCGAGGCCGGACAGGCCCAGGACACCTGGGAGCGCGCCTGCGTGCTGGCCAATACCCTGAAGCCCGACGAGCTCCTGCAACTGGACACCGACGCCGTCATCCATCGCCTTTTCTGGGAAGAAACGCTGATCGCCTTCGACCCCCAGGACGTGCGGTGGTGGTGCCCCTGCACCCGCGAACGCGTGGCCAATATGCTGCGCACGCTGGGAAACGAAGAAATCGAGTCCATCCTGGCCGAGCAGGGCCACGTCGACGTCGCCTGCAATTTCTGCGGCAAACCGTATCGCTTCGACCCCATCGATTGCGCGGGCCTGTTCATCTCCCATATCAATCAAGAACCGGAAGGCGGCCAGTCCCTGCACTAGTGCGCTGTTTGCCGCAAAAGCGTTTGCGGCAGACACTGGATACAGCTCCTGCAGCTGTCGCGCCGCGGGGTGCAGGCATTTTCCACAATCGACGCAGGCAGGCCGGCGCGGCACACTGTCGCCATGCCAGCCCTGTCCCGCCCTCCTCGATATCTCGTCCGCCGCCACAGGCTGCAGGCGGGGTACTCGCTTGTCGAATTTTCCGCCGTCGCGATTCCGCTGCTCATGGCGGGCCTGGGCAGTATCGAGCTTGCGCATTGGTTCTTCGTCAAGCAGGCGGTAAGCCTGGCCCTGCTCGAGGCCGCACGGGCCGGCATCACCCAGCACGCCGACCCCCAGGCCATGGAGGCCGCATTCGAAAAAGCCCTGCTGCCTTTGCATCCGGCATCACAAGGGCAGTCCGCCGAACAAAAGCTGCAATCCGCGCTGCGCAAGCGCACCCAGGCCGTCGACGGTCCGCCCTGGCGCATCGAAGTCCTGCAACCCGGGCCGGCGGCCTTCGCCGACTTCGGCGGCACCCGGCTGCCAATCAGCGCCAGGCATGGCCTTGCCGCCATCGACAACCATTACCAGGCCGAACAACACCAGCGCCATCTCGAACTCGGCCGGCCGCAAGGCCGCGGCCCGGCCTCGGGCCTCGACATCTACGAAGCCAACACCCTCGCGCTGCGCCTCACCTATTTGCACGAACCCGCCCTGCCGGGCCTGAAAGGGTTGATCCGCCAGTTGGTCTCGGGAATGGACAGCTACAGCGCCCGCGCCATGTCCCGGGCGGGCTACCTGCCTATGCGCCAGGAAATCCGCCTGACCATGCAAACCCACGCCCTGCAATGGCCGGCTTCGGCCAGCGGCAAAATAAGCGGCCGGGCGGTCAGCGCTCCGCCAGCCGCACCCACCACAGAGCCCTGCACCGGCATATGGTGTCTGAGAACGGGCGGCCAAGCGCCCGGCACAGACGCTTCAGCCACGGCACCCCAAGGCGGCGCCCCGGGCTCGCCGGACACAGCCGGTCCGCCGCATGGCTACGAAAGCCCGGCCCCCGGCTCTACCCCGCAAGCCGGACCGCAGCCCGATGCAAGCGGCGACGCAACAACGCCGCAAGCCGGAAACCCGGAATGCGGCGTCACGTTGTGCTGCCTGCCTTGAAGCGCGTGGAGAACTCCGGCGCCATATCGAAATTGCCTCGCTTGACCTCGGCCTGAAGGCCGAGGCTTGCGCTTCGGCCCGTGGTCAGTTGCCCTTTTTGTCTTCCGGACTGGCCAGCTTGGGGGTTTTCAACTGCGGCTCTTTTTCGTTGGGAGAGAGAATCTGCACATAGGTCTCGCCCTGCTTGAGCATGCCCAACTCCCCGCGCGCGCGCTCTTCCACCGCCGACGTCCCGGTTTTGAGGTCCTGGACTTCGGCCGCCAGCGCATTGTTGCGCGCCAGCAGCGCTTCGTTGGTGTCGCGTTGCGCCGCTACTTTTTCCTCGAGCTCGTGAACCCGGAACCAGCCGCCCTTGCCCCACCACAACGGGTACTGGACGGCCAGAGTCAGCAAAACCAAAACCAGGAGTAGCAGTCGCATGGCTGTAGCGGCTAGCGCAGATTATAGAATGCGTCGCGGCCGGGGTAGGACGCCACTTCGGCGAGTTCTTCCTCGATGCGCAGCAGCTGGTTGTACTTGGCCATGCGGTCGGAGCGCGACAACGAGCCAGTCTTGATCTGCATGGCATTGGTGGCCACGGCGATGTCGGCAATGGTGGAGTCTTCGGTTTCGCCCGAGCGGTGCGAAATGACGGCCGTATAGCCGGCGCGCTTGGCCATCTCGATGGCGGCGAAGGTTTCGGTAAGCGTGCCGATTTGGTTGATCTTGATGAGGATGGAGTTGGCGATGCCCTGGTCGATGCCCTGCTTGAGGATCTTGGTGTTGGTGACGAACAGGTCGTCGCCCACCAGTTGCACCTTCTTGCCCAGTTGCTCGGTCAGCAGTTTCCAGCCTTCCCAGTCGTTTTCGGCCATGCCGTCTTCGATGGAGACAATGGGATATTTGTCGCACCACGTGCCCAGCAGATTGGCGAAATCCTGCGCGGTCAGTGCCACCCCGCCCTCGCCGGCCAGGTGATAGCGGCCATCGCGATAGAACTCGGAGCTGGCGCAATCCAGGCCCAGGGCGATTTGCGAACCGGCCTCGTAGCCGGCATCGCCGATGGCCTGCAGAATGAGCTGGATGGCCGCTTCGTGGTTGGCGACATTGGGCGCGAAACCGCCTTCATCGCCCACTGCCGTGGACATGCCCTGCTTGTTGATGAGTTTTTTCAAGGCGTGGAAGACTTCGGCGCCCATGCGCAGCGCGTCGCGGAAGCTGCCCGCGCCGATGGGCAGGATCATGAATTCCTGCAGGTCGAGCGTGTTGTTGGCATGCGCGCCGCCGTTGATGACGTTCATCATGGGAACCGGCATCTGCATGGGGCCGCTGCCGCCGAAATAGCGATACAGCGACAAGCCGGAATCGTCGGCCGCGGCGCGCGCCGCGGCCATGCTGGCAGCCAGAATGGCGTTGGCGCCAAGACGGCTCTTGGACTCGGTGCCATCCAGGTCGATGAGAGTGCGATCGACAAAGGTCTGCTCCTGGGCGTCCAGGCCCATGAGCGCTTCGGAGATCTCGGTGTTGATGTTCTCGACGGCGCGCAGCACGCCCTTGCCAAGGTAGCGCGAAGCGTCGCCGTCGCGCAGCTCGATGGCCTCGCGCGAGCCCGTGGAAGCGCCGGACGGCACGGAGGCGCGGCCCATGGCGCCCGACTCGAGCAACACATCACATTCAACGGTGGGGTTACCGCGCGAGTCAAGAATTTCGCGCCCAATGATATCTACGATTGCACTCATGATATTGACAGTCCTGCCTGAAATTACGATTTGGTTTGGCGCCCGCCCGGCCCAACAACCCGGGAGAGATAAATTTAAAGGTCTGATTGTACTCGGGCTTGGCAAAATCGGCCCATTCAAACCGGAACGCCAGGTTTCTTTTGGTATCACAAAAGCGCCCGAAGCCGCTCCCATGGCCGCCGAACACTGGAAGCGCGAACGTGGAAGGCTTTCGAGGCAGCGGCCCGCCAGTCCACGCTCCTAGGCCATCACGGACGCGGCGTTTCGCTGCGCAAGCGCTTTTCCAGAATATCGAGCAGCCTGCTCAGAGTTTCCACTTCCTCGGAGGAAAGGTCGGAAACCAGCGTGCCAAAGAATTCCATGCGCTTGGGCAGGGCCTGTTCGACCAGCCGGACGCCGTCGCCGGTAAGAACGACATTGGTCAGCCGATTGTCCCGTTCGTCGTTGTGCCGCGCGATGAGGTCGAGGTTCTGCATGGCCTTGACCTGGCGCGTCAGGGCGGCTGGATCCATGCCCAGTTGCTCGGCCAGGTGCTTCTGCGACATCTGACCCTGCTGGTACAGTGCCAGCAGGATGCGCCAGCGCGGCAAAGGCAGGCCCATGCTGGCGTCGAAAGAGCTGAGCATGGCGCGGTATGTGCGGCCCAGTTGCTGCACGACCTTGAACGCGGGTAATTCTATGGGCATCAGCGCGCCTCCTGCCTATCGCCGCCTGGCGACGCAGCACTGGACTCGGCAACCGCTTCGGTGCCGGCGGCAGGGCCGGCGGCCGGCTTCGCCCCGCCCGGAGCGCGGTTGAAACGCACGGGCTCTACGCCGCGCACCCAGAAAGAAGCCGCCACCACCACCAGCAAAACCAGCACCATGCCCAGGTGTATGGACGACACCATCGAGGCGCGCGCCGCGTCGATCAGGGCGGCTCCGTCCAACCCCAGCCCATGCAGCAAGCCGGTGAACTTTTGCTGGTCGGCGGCGTTCATGAGTATTTGCGGATCTTCGAGCATGCCCGCCCAAGCCCCCGGCGAATGCGTGGACACCACCTGCTTCACATGCTGCACGTAGTAGTGATTGACCAGAGAGCCCACGATGGCCATGCCCAGCATGCCGCCTATCATGCGCGTGGACTGCAGCAAGGCGGTTGCAATGCCCAGTTGCCCGCGTCCGGCGATTTCCTGGCCGAATACGGTCAGGTTGGGCACGACAAAGCCCAGGCCCAGCCCGCCGACCACCAGTATCCCCGCCATGACCCACACATTGGTCGAACGGGAGATCACCACCAGGCCCGCGCACGAAATGAACAGCAGCACGAAGCCCAGGTAAAGCATGATGTTGGGGTTGGGCAGGCGCACCAGAATACGGCTATTGAAAATGCTGGCCACCGTTATGCAAAACACCAGCGGCGTAATCAGCACGCCCGCCGCTTGCGGCGTCTGCCCGAAGCCGCCCTGCAGCAGCAGCGGTACGTAGAACAGAATGGCGAACATGGCAAAGCCCAGCAGCGTGGACAGGCCGAACAGCGCCGACAGGCTCTTGTTGCGGAACATATCGAGCGGCAGCAAAGGATCCACGCAATGCCTTTCCCAAAAATACAGGGCTACGAACATCACCACGCTGCCCGCCCCGGCCAGCGCCGCCATCGAGCCCATGTTCGGCGTGGGCAGGAATTCCACGAAAAGCTGCAGGCCGCTCAGGCCCGCCGCGATCAGTATGGCGCCCTGCCAGTCCAGGTGGATGTTGCCGTGCTGCATGTGCCGGATACGCGGCAGGTATTTTGAAATGAACCACAGGCCCAGAATGCTGATGGGCAGGTTGACGAAGAACACCGAACGCCAGCCCGCATAATGCGTCAGCACCCCGCCCAGGGTCGGGCCAATGGCGTTGGCCAGCCCGTAGGCCGAGCTGAACAGCACCTGCCAGCGCAGGCGCACGCGCGGTTCGGGGAACAAGTCGGGAATGCACGCAAACGCAGTACCCACCAGCATCCCGCCGCCTATGCCCTGCAGCGCGCGCGCCAGAACCAGCTGCATCATGCTGTTGGAAAACCCGCACAAGGCCGAAGCGGCGCCGAACACCACGATGGCTGCGATGACGAAATGCCGGCGACCGTAGTAATCGCCCAGCCGGCCGAAAATCGGCACCATGATGACCGAGGTGAGCAGATAGGAAGTACCCACCCAGGCATACAGTTCGAAGCCGTTGAGCTCGGCCACGATAGTGGGCAGCGCCATGCCCACCACGGTCTGGTCGATGGCGACCATCATGACCACGAAGCACAGGCCCAGCATGGCGAAAAGGGATTGGCGAACCGACAGGACGCGGCCGGTTGCGGAGGAATCTGTTGCGGCTATGGGAGCCATGAAAAACCCTGGATAACACAATTATTGATAAGTCAATGATTTTACGGCGGCGAAATCCACCAAGCAAGTCCACTTGCTGTAAAACAACAAAAAGGGAAGAAAGCGCGGCTTGCCTTGGGGCGGCCCGGCAGAGAGCCTAAGCCGAGCCCCACACCGCGCTGCGGGAAGAGGCTAGATTTCGAACAGGCCGTTGCGTTTGACGCAGCGGTCGATTTCGACCAGGGACTCGAGCAGCCCTTCCATGCGGTGCAGGGGCACGGCATTGGGGCCGTCCGACAGGGCCTTGGAGGGGTCGGGATGGGTTTCCATGAACAGGCCCGCCACGCCCACCGCCACGGCGGCGCGCGCCAGCACCGGCACGAACTCGCGCTGGCCGCCCGACGAGGTGCCCTGCCCGCCCGGCAGTTGCACGGAATGCGTGGCATCGAACACCACCGGGCATTCCGTTTCACGCATGATGGCCAGCGAACGCATGTCGGACACCAGGTTGTTGTAGCCGAACGAGGCGCCGCGCTCGCACACCATGATGTTGCCGCCGTCGCCGCCCGCCTCGATGGCGGCGGCCCGCGCCTTGGCCACCACCTGCAGCATATCGTGCGGCGCCAGGAACTGGCCCTTCTTGATGTTGACCGGTTTGAGCGAGGCCGCGCAAGCGTGGATGAAGTCGGTCTGGCGGCACAGAAAGGCCGGTGTTTGCAGCACGTCGACCGCCTGCGCCACGTCGGGAATCTGATCGACGGTGTGCACATCGGTAAGAACCGGCAGTTTCATTTGCGCGCGGATATCGGCCAGTATCTGCAGGCCTTCTTCCATGCCGGGGCCCCGATACGACTTGTCGGAACTGCGATTGGCCTTGTCGAACGAACTTTTGTAGATGAAGGGGATGCCCAGCCTGCCGGTGATCTCCTGGAGCACGCCAGCCGTATCGAACGCCATCTGGCGCGACTCGATGACGCAAGGGCCTGCGATAAGGAAAAACGGCTGGTCCAGGCCCGCTTCGAATCCACAAAGTCTCATGCCGACTCCTTCCCGACGCGCTGGGCCTGGCGCTTCAGCGCGGCATTGATGAAGCTGCTGAACAAGGCGTGGCCATCGCGCGGGGTCGAGGTGAACTCGGGGTGGAACTGCACGCCCATGAACCAGGGGTGGCCGGGCAGCTCCATGATTTCGGGCAGTTGCTCGGTGGGCGTGCGGGCGCTGATGACCATGCCGGCCTCTTCAAGGCGCGGCACATAGGCGTTGTTGACCTCGTAGCGATGGCGATGGCGTTCGTAGACTTCGTTGCCGTAGATGTCGTGGGCCCGCGTGTCGGGCTTGACCGGGCAGCGCTGCGCGCCCTTGCGCATGGTGCCGCCCAGATCGGAAGCCTGGTCGCGGCGCTCGATCTGGCCTTCGCGATCCTGCCATTCGGTGATGAGAGCCACCACCGGATGTGGGGTGGCCGGGTCGAATTCGGTGCTGTTGGCGTTTTCCAGGCCGGCGACGTCGCGGGCGAACTCGATGACCGCCAGTTGCATGCCCAGGCAGATGCCCAGGTAGGGCACGCCGTTTTCGCGGGCATAGCGGATGGCGGCTATCTTGCCTTCGGTGCCGCGCTTGCCGAAACCGCCAGGCACCAGAATGGCGTCCAGGTGCTTGAGGCAGTCGACGCCTTCGGTTTCAATGACCTCGGAATCGATGTACTCGATGCCGACGTGCGAATGCGTATGAATGCCCGCATGCACCAGCGCCTCGGACAAGGACTTGTACGACTCGGTGAGATCGACGTATTTGCCGACCATGCCGATGCGCACTTCGTTGCGCGGATGCTCGATGGCATCGATAAGCCTGTCCCACATGGACAGGTCGGCAGGCGGGGGTGAGATGGCCAGCGCATCGCAAACCAGGTTGTCCAGGCCCTGCTTGTGCAGCATGGCGGGAATCTTGTAGATGGAGTCGGCGTCCCAGACGGAAATGACGGCATCCAGCGGCACATTGGAAAACAGCGAGATCTTGGCGCGCTCGTCGTCGGGAATGGGCCGGTCGGCGCGGCACAGCAAGGCATTCGGATAGATGCCGATCTCGCGCAGCTTCTGCACCGAGTGCTGCGTGGGCTTGGTCTTGAGCTCGCCGGCCGAGGCTATGTAGGGCACCAGGGTCAGGTGCACGAAGGCCGCGTTGTTGCGGCCCAGGCGCAGGCTCATTTGGCGCGCCGCCTCGAGGAAAGGCAGGGATTCGATGTCGCCCACCGTGCCGCCGATTTCGACGATGGCCACGTCGGCCTCGCCGTTCCAGGCAGCCTTGGCGCCGCGGGCGATGAAGTCCTGGATTTCGTTGGTGATGTGCGGGATGACCTGAACCGTCTTGCCAAGGTAATCGCCGCGACGCTCTTTGCGCAGGACGGATTCGTAGATTTGGCCGGTGGTGAAGTTGTTGACCTTGTGCATGCGCGTGGAGATGAAGCGCTCGTAGTGGCCAAGGTCGAGGTCGGTTTCCGCGCCGTCTTCGGTGACGAAGACTTCACCGTGCTGAAACGGGCTCATGGTGCCGGGATCGACGTTGATATACGGGTCAAGCTTGAGCATCGTGACACGTAAACCGCGAGATTCGAGGATCGCGGCAAGAGAAGCAGCAGCAATGCCCTTACCTAAGGAGGACACTACCCCACCCGTTACAAACACATATTTGGTCATCGTAATTGGCGCCCGGGAGCACCGGGCGGGAGCGGGAAATTGGAATTATAGCCGACGCGCGCGGACTTCATGAAAAGCCTTTACAGCGCTTGCGTTCGAGCCCAAAGCCACTCTTTGGCCGCCCCCTGGACCCAGGGCGCCAGCCGTTCGCGCACCTGCTCGTGGTAGGAATTCAGCCAGGCGCGCTCTTCGTTGGTAAGCAGTTCGTCCAGGATGCAGCGCGTGTCGATCGGGCACAGGGTAAGCGTCTCGAACTTGAGGAACTCGCCGAACTGCGTCGTGAAGGCGGGCTGGTTGACCACCAGGTTCTCGATGCGGATGCCCCATTTGCCCGGGCGGTACAGCCCCGGCTCGTTCGAGGTGATCATGCCAGGCTCCATGCCCATGTTGGCATTGATGGGCGTGCGGTACGAAATGGCTTGCGGCCCTTCGTGGACATTCAGGAAGTAGCCCACGCCGTGCCCCGTGCCGTGTCCGAACTCGGCGCCGGCCTGCCATATAGGCAGGCGCGCGATGGGGTCGAGCATGGGCGATGCGATGCCGCGCGGGAACACCGCCTGCGACAGCGCCACCATGCCCTTCAGCACCACCGTGTAGTCGCGCTTCTGATCGCGGCTGGGCTTGCCCACCGGCACGACGCGGGTGATGTCGGTGGTGCCGCCCAGGTA